>NZ_JBHTND010000003.1:0-238607 GCF_042679825.1 Methylobacterium marchantiae
GCCTCTGGTACCCCATCGTCATCGCCATCGCGACCGCCATCATCGGGGCCCTCTTCCTCCCCGAAACAAAGGATCGCGACATCTTCACCTACGACGAGAACCCAGTCCGCTGAGACCGAGTGCCGGAGCCCCACGCATGTGGGGCTCCGGCTACCGATACACCTGCGTTCCGCATTCCGAGAAAAGTATTCGCTCGTCTAAAGATTATAAAGTCTGAACGTTAAAAGCGATGAATTCAAAATGTTGTGGTTTGTAGCTGCCTATTGACGTTCAAAGATAGAGGAGGCTTCGCGATGAGAAAAGATGATCACGATCACGAACCGCTCCCGGAGCTCTTCCCTCATTGGCGTGACAGGATGAGCGATGATGTCGAGGCATCGGTTTCCCATGCCGACATCGGAACGGATTCGACTGAAACACGCGGATCATACCCTCGGGCAACGATCTACGAACTTCCTGAAAGCCTGCGGCATCAGACGGATGACCGCCTCCTGCATGAGATCATAAAGAACATTCATGAGCTTGCGAGCAGAAGAGAGCTTTCGAACATAACGTTGCTGAACGACACGATAACACCGGAATACATTCGCTCCGCACGAGCGATGCTTGGATGGTCGATATCGGATATCTCGGAGAGAAGTGGGCTTTCCATATCGACGATCAAGCGTGTCGAGGGAGAAGCGCATTGTGTCAAAGAGCAAAGTTATCAGCTCGTCATCAACACTCTGAGGACCGGCGGAATTCGCTTCTTCAAGCTGAACGACGGCACGATCGCTTTGGCAAAGGCCAGACGATATTCCTTATAACAACGATATTATTGTAAAAATTGACGACAAGATCGAGGGAAATTACGGCTCTTAGAGTCTGTTTGATCTGATTGATTTGCAGATTCTCATGCGAAATTAAACCATCCCATCGGACTACGTCATCCTGAGATGCACTTTACAAGAGCAAAGGGCTTTGAGAGAGCCCTCCAGACACCAAAGCGATCCCTGGAAGCCTCCTTCGAGGCCGCTATGCGGCACCTCAGAATGAGGTAAAGCCTTGGAAAAACAACTCAAACAGGCTTTTATAAATTTTGCAGATGAGCCGAAGTCGGACGTGGAGCTGGCTGGGCTGCTTCCGCTCGTGGACGCTGCCACTCGTGGACGCTTCCGCCTTCACGACGCGCGTGGCTTCGGATGCGTGACATGCGGCCTTCGAAGTCCTCCACACGCCGCTCCGCATGGATCAGGCGGTAGCGAGGCTGGTGCTCCGGACGGAAAGCGTCGATGCGGACCGATCATCGTGAGCCTCGGCCTCTGCCTGCCTCGCGAGGGCAGCATGCCGGCCGATCCCTCCCGCACCGTTTCAGGCTCGATCCGTCACACCCCATGCCGGGATCCGCGCAAGGGTGAACTCCGCCTGTCATGGCGCCCGCTTCGCGAGCTTGGGAGCCTTCCGGGAACTTCGCGCGGTTCAATGGCCGCACGCGCCTGGTGGTGGAGCGGAAGCGAGAAGCCTCCGCTCCACCGATTCGGACTGGATACCGTCTCAGATCATCCAGCCATGGGCGGAGCTCAGGTCCACGCCCTCGAGCAGGATGATGGCACCGTCGCGCGTGTTGGTGATGACCGTGCCGTCGAAGTCGGCCGTTTGCGTGTGAGCGGCCTGCCAATCCGAAAGACGCCCGTACACGTTCAGCTTGTCGCCGCCGAGACCGTCGAAATCGTGGATCACGTCGGCGGTCGTCATCGTCGTCCCCGTGTCTCCGGCTCGGAACTGGAACTGGTCGATGCCGTGGCTCGCGGTCATGTGGTCGACACCGGTTCCGCCGGTCACCACCGCTTTCCTCAGGCTGACGTGCGAGAGATCGATCACGTCGTCGCCGCTGCCGGCATTGATCGAGACCACCGTCGTGCTGCCGTCCTGCACGCCGTCTCCATTGTGAATGGCATTGGCCTTCTCGAGCCAGTTGCCGATCCCCGTGCCGGCATTGTCCTTGTTGCCGTTGTAGAACGCGAGCGTATCGTTGCCCTCGCCGGAATTCGCCGAGATGGAGCCGCCGCCGTTGGTCAGCAGGCTGACGACGATCTTGTCGTCCCCGCCGCCGGTCGTGAGAATGCCCTGCTTCAGGTTCTCTACGGTGAGCTGGGAATCACCGGTCGTGTTGAGCAGCGTGACATCGGCCCGGACGAAGTCCTTGAGAGAGAGGGTCTGAGCCGTCTCGGAATTGATGACGACGTTCTTCACGCTGTTCCAGGCGCCCTCGACATCGAACGTGGTGCCATTGTAGGCGTCCTGCGCGCCGTGGACGACGCCGGCGCCCTTGATGACGGCGATGTCGCCGCTCACGAAGCCGGCCATGTCCACCGCCTGCGTCGTATTGCCGTTCAGGAAGGCCACCGCCAGTGACGGTGCACCTGTATCGGCGGAAACGCCGAGACCGCGCGGATCGACCCAGATCGGCATGCCGTTGTCGTCGTAGATCGCGTTGCCGTTGCCGATCTCGTTCTGGTTGATCGCGAGCCGGTCGCCGCCCCAGGCGTAGAACACCTTCCCGTCGGCGGGCACCGCGCGGTCGAAGGTGATCCTGATGTGGGTCTCGTCGACGATCTCCGCCTTGACGCCCTGGGCGTCGGCGGTGGGATCGTCGTAGCCCGAGCGGATGCTCCATCCGATGCCGCGATCGGCCGTCAAGTTCAGCGGCAGCATGTGGTCGGCATTGTCGTGCTCGACCGTCAGCAGGAGCTGGTCTGCGCGGCCCGCGACGGCATCGGCGCGCACCACCTTCGGACCCTCGTCGTCGATGTCGCCCTTCGCGATGGCCATCGGCGAGCCGGGGAGCGCCGAGGCCTTGAACTGCTCGGCGACGGCCTGGGCGATGCGGTTGATCGTCTGCTGCGCATCGGTGATGTTCATATGGATGCCGCCCGGGGTATAGGGCGCATCACCGTTCATGGTGGTGTCGCTGCTCTGGTTCTCCACGAAGGCTGCGTTGAAGAATTTGTCCTCGGTGAGTTGGGTCTGTCCCACCCGGATGGTCTGGTTCAGGATCGGCTGGAGCGGCTGCCCGAAGATCGGGAAGGCGATCGCGTTGACGAAGAGGTAGGGCGTCGTGCTGGCGTCCTGGCCGAGGATACCGCGCACGAGGCCCGCCTCGTAGCGCACGGCGCTCTCCCACATGTCCGTCGTCAGCTCCGTGTTGAGGCCGTCGAACTCGTTGTGCAGGTAGATGATGCCGGTGGGCGCAGCGCGCTGCGCCTCGGACAGCTTGCCGATGGCGCTGAGCAGGCCGAGCTCGACCGGTGTCGCGTTCCAGCCCTTGGTGTAGTCGCCGTCGACCGGGCGCAGCCAGTCCTTGGTCAGCGCGGTGGCCCCCACCTGGGTGTTCGCACCGTCGGGCTGATTGTTCGTGCCGAGGAAGTTGACCTTCTGGTTGATTCCGTCGAAGCCGAGCAGCTTCTCGACCTGCTCCTTCAAGGACGGCAGGAGGCCGTAATTCGTGATGTACTGCGAGTTGGACTGCCCGCGCAGGATGAGGTTGATCTCCTGCGTCTGCGGGGTCGCCTCCGTCTTGTTGAAGACGGCATCGCTGTGGAACCCGACGTCGAGATCATTCTTCACGGAGCCGGCGGCAAAGGTGCCGGTGGCGATCGTAGCGGGGCTCGTGGCCTTCAGGCCATCGGGGGTCGCCACCGTGACCCTGTAATTGCCGGCATCAAGGCCGTTCAAGGCGTAATGGCCCGAGGCGTCGGCGACCGTCGTCTTGATGGCATATCCGGCACTGTTCTGGACCACCACGCTGGCCCCGGCCAGTCCGACCTCACCCGCTCCCTGGATGCCGTCCCCGTTCTTGTCGAGGAACGCGGTGCCGGAGAGGCTGACCGAGGTCGTCGTGTCGCGGAGTGCCTGGTTGAATCCCAGGATGTCATCCGTGGCGCCGATCTTGATCGTCTGCGGATTATAGCCGGTGGCGACCTGGCCGGTCGGAGTGACCATCTGCACCACGTAGCTGCCGGGCTTGAGATTGTAGAAGCTGTAGACGCCGTCGGCGCCGGGCAGGCCCCGATCCGCGTTGCTGCTCGTCGTCTCGTAGAGGAGCTCGCCGGACGTGCTGAGAAGCTGGACCTTGACGCCGTTCATCGCCGTCTCGCCGCCGTCCATGCGGCCGTTGCCGTTGCCGTCCTGGAAGGTGAAGCCCCGCACGTCGTTGTTGAAGAGGTAGAATCCCTCGTCGAGCGTGACGGCCGCGCTCTCTGCGACCTGGACGTCCTTGATCAGGTCGTAGCCGTTGGCCAGCTGCACCCCGGCATTGCCGCGAAACCCGCCGGCCGCGTGGAACTGAACCGAGTAGGTGCCGGCGGCGAGGTTGCCGAAGCTGTAGGCGCCCTGGCCGTCCGTCGCCCGCGTGGCCACGATGGTGCCGTTGGCGTCGATCAGGTCGACCGTGAAGTTGCCGACGCCGCCTTCCCCCGAGTTCTGGATACCGTCCGCGTTCCCGTCGAAGAAGGCTTTTCCTGAGATGCTCGCGTTCGAAACTGCCATGTTCGTCTCTTCCCTATGACGATGACGTCACGATGCGCTCTTGCGGCGCATTCACGACTAAGAACTCGATCAGTTCAGGCGTGAGCTAAAACAGCTCATCTGGAAAAGCATGCGGCTAATGCCTGCCTCATCGGAGTTGCCATCGCCATAGCATTTGATGAACCGAAACATAAGTTCAAAATTCGGTATGGAAGTTACATATCAGGTAGAATATTGCACCGCCTGGACATGCGCGATCTTACGCATAGTACGTATTTCGCGCGCGGCCCGGTTCGGGAGAGGCTCGATGTGTCGGCCAGGTGGATCCTCGGGCATGCGCTGGCGGGGACGGCTCCTGCGCGGCGAAGACGGCGATCCGCCGGACCGGGCACAGCGCAGGTTCACCGATCCGCGACGGAACCGCCTCGACCTCGACCTCACGATCGAGCGGCGCTGCGTCCCACATCCCCGTTCGATCATGACACCCAGACGGGCTGTCCACGAAAGCCGTCAGCGGGCCACGCCCGGCGACTGTCTTAGACCCCGCCGGGGATGCGGATCGCGCAGGAGTGTCGCGAGAGGGATTGCGCCCGCTTTCCGTGCGAGCACGGATCGAAGATCACGGTGATTTCGGGGAGTTCTGCCGCACCAGCTATGTGAAGCGTGATGGCGCGCCCTGCGGGAATCGAACCCGCCTTTTCAGCGTGAAAGGCTGACGTCCTAACCGATAGACGAAGGGCGCGTGTGCTCTGGAGCGAGGGTTCTATAGGCGGCTTCCCCCGGCAGGGCAACCGCCGTTTCGTGGTGTTTGCGGCTTGACGAACGGCATGGCGGTCGCTTTGTCGCTGCTCAGCAGCGATGCGGCGGTCACGCCGTGCCTCGGGACGATGGACAACACCATGAACACGCGACGCGACGGGCCCGGTGGGCCCCGCACGAGCCGGCCCGGCGGCCCCCGCGACCGCTTTCGCAACGGTCCGCCCTCCTCCGGGCCGCGGGGGGCGAGCGGCGACCACGTCGTGCTCTACGGCTGGCACCCGGTGTCGCAGGCGCTGGCCAACGAGGGCCGCGGCCTGCACCGGCTCCTTGCCACCGAGAATGCCCTGGCGCGCCTGACCGAGGAACTCGGACCTCTGCGGATCGACGCCGAGCTGGTGCGCCCCAACGCCATCAACGCCCTGCTGGGGCCGGATGCGGTGCATCAGGGACTCTATCTCGAAGCCGATCCCCTGCCCGGCCCCGAGCTCGACGAGCTTCCGGACGATGCCCTGCTCCTTGCGCTGGACCAGATCACCGACCCGCACAATGTCGGCGCCATCGTCCGCACCGCCGCGGCCTTCGGTGTGGCCGGCATCATCACCACGGCGCGGCATTCGCCCACCGCCACCGGGGTCCTGGCGAAATCGGCCTCGGGTGGGCTCGAACACGTGCCTCTGGTGATCGTGCGCAACCTCTCCGATGCGCTGATCGACCTCGGCAAGCGCGGCTTCACCCGCATCGGCCTCGATTCCGAGGGCGAGACCACCCTCGATGCCGTGGGCCCGCAGCGGCCGGCGGTGATCGTGCTGGGCGCCGAGGGCAAGGGCTTGCGCCAGCGCACGCGCGACAATTGCGACGTGCTAGCGCGCATTCCCTTCAGCGGGGAGATCCGCAGCATCAACGTCTCGAACGCGGCCGCGATCACGCTCTATGCGTTAAGTGCAAGGTCAAAGGATTAGTTTTATTCCTAGTTCTTGATTGAGGTATCAATGACTTTAATTTCATTATTTTCTGGTGAAGATGGATTTGCCTTCCTTGGCGATTCTCTTTTGACATCTAATTCAAAAGATTATTTTGATCATCCTCTTCCTACTACCCCATTACCCAATGAAAACAATAAAGTTGTCGGAAGAGATTTTTATGTAAGCGGGATGGCAAGAAAAATATCACCAATTACTGATGAATTGTGTATAGCGGCTTCGGGTAATATATCTGAAATTGGTCAGATTATAGAAAAATTAGTAAAAATTTCCCGACCAGGACTTTATGGCACGAAAGATCTTGGAGATTTATATATGGAATCTGGATTGGCGGAGAGCAAATTCAGTAGCGTTCTTGCTTCCTCTGGCGACGGGCAAGCGTATTTCATACCGACGAAGATGCATATGCAAGAGCATGGAAAGGGGAGGCGTGTCTTCGTCGGAGGGACAGGTCAAAGTTCATTCAACAAAAATTATCTAAAGTTTTTTAGGAAGAAAAAGACAAATATTATAAAGACAATCAATAATTCCATCTCCATGTGCGCGACGATGATGATAGCGCAAGATAGAACTGGATATGGGCTCGATAAGCGATATGGAGGATTTTTTGAGACTGTATTTAGTGGAGAAAATAAATTTGAGCCAGTAACCAATATCTTGTATATATTTCGCAATTGGTGGTGGGACAAAAACGATAAATATAACTATCTTGCTAAAGAAATATATCATACATCTGGCATATTTCACAATGTTGATGCAATGCTATACGCAACTCACGTCGGAGATAACATTTTCGTAATACGTTGGCTCAGTGGCGATATACGGGTATCAATTATTCCCTCTCTTACTCAGCATAGATTTGTACCGCTGTCCCGGTTTTTTAATAATATTGACCATGTCGTTGAAACACTACTTCACGGAAGTGGTAAATATGCATTTCAAGTTTTTCCTAGCAAAGAACAGCATTCTAATAATTATTCTCTGAAGATAGACGATGTAAATTGTGCAGCGTACATACCTAATAAATTATCAGAAGAGATGATCAAGCAAATAGGTATGTTTCCAAAGATATAACTCCGTAGAAGCCAAATTATTCTTATGTCAGCGCCAGAACGGCGTCACGTCGAGCAGCGCCTCGTGCGCCTCTTCCGCCGCCTTCAGCAGGTCCGTCGTGCGGGCCTCGCCGTCCGCGGCGGTGAGGCCGGCGGCGAACAGCGCCCGGTCGTCGCCGTCGGACGCCTCGCCCTGGCCGGTCGTGAACAGGCTCGCGATCACCGAATGGGCGGTGGCCAGATCGTTGAGCGCGCCGAGATGGTCCTGCAGGTCCGAGAGGGCGGAGACGAAGGCCTTGTGGCGCTTCTGCGCCTTCTTCTCGGCATAGAGCGAGGCGAAGAATTCCGCGCCGTAGCGCAGCTTCTTCGCCTCGATGCGCACTTCGTGGCGTTCTTCCGCGTCGAGGCGATGGAGATGGCGGCCGCGCTTGCGGATGCGGCGGCGGGCCTTGTCGAGGACCTCCTCGGCATAGTCCCTCGCCGAGACCGTGCTCTGCCGCTCCTCGCTCCGCCAGGGCCCGGTCTCGATCCACGCCGACAGGTCGAGGATCAGGCTGCGCCAGGACTGGGATTCCAGGATGGTGAAGACGGCGTCGTAGGCCCGCTCCCGCTCGGCTTCGAGGCGGAGGCGCAGATCGTCGAGCCCCGGCTCGTCCGGTCGGCGCGCCATCTCCTCGGCCAGGGTCTCGCTGAGGAAGACGTCGAGGTTGCGGGCTTGCCCGAACGGCTCGGTGACGCGCTTGATCTCCTCGCGCAGATGCGACGCCGCCGGATCGCCGGCGAGGATCGGCTTGAACAGGGTGAAGGCCGAGCGCAGGCGCCGCAGGGCGACGCGGATCTGGTGAAGCCCCTCCGCGTCGCGGGTCTTGAGGAAGACGTCCTCGTTGAGGCGCAGATGGGTGAGGCAGGCGAGGGCGATGATGCGGAAGGCATCGACCGCCGAGCCTTCCCGGGCGAGGGTGACGGAGCCGGCCTTGCTCGGACGGCGCAGGGTCTTGCCGAGGAGCCTGAAGCCGCGCTCGCTCTTCGACAGCACGCCGAGGCGCAGCGGCACCGTCTCGGCGAGGGCCTGCGCGAGGGAGAACAGGTCGCCGGGCCGGCCCTCGACCAGTTCGAGTTCGAGCTCCCACAGGGGCACGTCGCCGGCCGGCGTCTGCACCCGTCCCTGATCGAGGGTGGCGGAGATGCGCGAGGCGCCGTGCGTGACCGCGCGGGTTGTGCGCTCGATGACGGTCGTGACGACGGGCACGAGGTCAGGCGACGCCGCGTTGCCGAGCACGTCGGGAACCGGCGTGTCCTCCAGGAGAGACAGGTCCGGAAGCGGGCCGTCCACGGACCATTCCCATTCCGGACGGTCGAACAGCCCGGCGGCCGAGGAAGCGGACTTCACCGTCTGGACGTGGCGCTCGCCGTGGCGGCGGACCCGCAGGGTCAGGCCCTGGCGGTGGAGATCCCGCTCGGCGGTGTCGTAATAGGTGGCGGTGAGGAATTCGGATTCCGTCGGCTCGGCGACGGCGAGAAGCGGGTGGCGCGCCAGCTCGGCCAGCTCCGCGGCGCCGCAATCCAGCTTCAACTCGACTTCCCTCGGGGTACTCATCGAACGTCCTGTCTCTGATACGGAATCTCGGGCGCCAACGCGCGAGGACCGTGTGGGGATCATCCATGGGCTTCGTCTGCCACGCAAGCGCGCCATGCCGCAGCCCGGATAGACAAACCGGAGAAATCCCGTAGCTGGAACGGCATGGCCGGGCTGATCCGGCAGCCGATCCGCTCCATGGGATCATAGGCACGGGATCATAGGGTTTCGATGACGACGGACCGGGTGAGGGCCGACCGGCTCCTGGTCGAGGGCGGCCATTTCGAGAGCCGGGCGCGCGCCCAGGCGGCGATCGAGGCCGGACTCGTCACCGCCGACGACCGCCCGGTGACCCGCGCCTCGGACAGGCTCGATCGCCATGCGCGCATCGTGGCGAGCGCGCCGCATCCCTTCGTCTCGCGCGGCGGGCTGAAGCTGGAGGCCGCGCTGAGCGGGTTCGGCCTCGATCCCTCCGGGCTCGTCTGCCTCGATGTCGGCGCCTCCACCGGCGGCTTCACCGATGTCCTGCTGAAGGGCGGGGCCGCGCATGTCTACGCCGTCGATGTCGGCCGGGACCAGCTGCATCCCTCGCTGCGGCGCGACCGCCGGGTGACGAGCCTTGAGGGCCGGGACGTGCGCGGCCTCGATGCCTCGGTGATCCCGCGCCCGCCCGCCCTCGTGGCGATCGATGTCAGCTTCATCGCGCTTCGCCTTGTCCT
Organism: Methylobacterium marchantiae; assembly: GCF_042679825.1. Taxonomy (NCBI): domain Bacteria; kingdom Pseudomonadati; phylum Pseudomonadota; class Alphaproteobacteria; order Hyphomicrobiales; family Methylobacteriaceae; genus Methylobacterium; species Methylobacterium marchantiae. The sequence goes on from NZ_JBHTND010000003.1 coordinate 9,593, forward strand.
GCCCGCAATCGTGCCGCTCATGGCACCGGGTGCGGCTCTCGCGGCACTGATCAAACCGCAATTCGAGGCGGGGCGGGACCGGGTCGGCCGTGGCGGCATCGTCCGCGACGAGGCCGTCCATCGGGCGGTCTGCGAGGAGGTGACGAACCTCGTGGCGGATCTCGGTCTCACGGTCCTCGGCCTCATCCCCTCCCCCGTCGCCGGCGGCGACGGCAATCGCGAGTTCCTCATCGGGGCACGCTCGACGGTGCGTCCATGACGGAAAACTCCATGCCCGAACATTCCAAGACCGACCATTCGAAGTCCGACCCTTCGAAGACCGACCCTTCGAACCTTCGCACCGTCGAGATCACCCGCCTCGGCCTGCGCGGCGACGGCATGGCCGCGGACGGCACGATCGTCCCCCATGCCCTGCCCGGCGAGCGGGTCTCGGTTCGCGGCGAGGGCGCGCGCACCGCGCTCGTCGCGGTGGAATCTCCGTCGCCGGACCGGATCGATCCGTTCTGCGGCTATTTCGGGACCTGCGGCGGTTGCGCGGTCCAGCATCTCGCTCACGCGCCCTATGCGGCCTGGAAGCAGGGCAACCTCGTGCAGGGCCTGGCCCAGGCCGGAATCGATACCGCTTGCGAGACCATGCGCGACGCACACGGCGGAGGCCGCCGCCGGCTGACGCTCCACGTGCGCGAGATCGAAGGCAAAGGCGTCGCCGGCCTGATGGCGTCACGCAGCCACGACCTCGTGGCCATCGACCATTGCCCGATCACCGTCGAACCCCTGCACAGGGCGCCCGCCGTGGCGCGGGCGCTGAGCGCGCCCCTCGGCCATGGCCGCAAGCCCCTCGACGTCGCCTTCACGGCGACGCAGGCCGGTCTCGACGTGGACCTGCGCGGGCACGGCCCGGTGAGCGAAGGCCTCCGCGCCACTCTGGTGCGGCTCGCCGGCGAGCTCGACCTGGCGCGGCTCTCCCTCCACGGCGACATCGTGGTGGAGCGCCGCGCGCCGGCGATCACCAGCAGCGGCCTACGCCTGGTGCCGCCGCCGGGCGGCTTCCTGCAGGCGACGGAAGCGGGGGAGGCGATGCTCGCCGAACTCGTGGTCTCCGCCCTGGACAAGCGCGTGAAGCGCGTCGTCGACCTGTTCTCCGGGGCCGGTCCGTTCACCCTCGCCATGGCCCGTACGCGGGACGTCCATGCGGTGGAGGGCGAGGCCGCCGCCCTCCTCAGCCTCGACCGCGCCTTCCGCGCCACGCCCGGCCTGCACCGCGTGACGAGCGAGAAGCGCGACCTCTTCCGCCGCCCGCTGCTGCCGATCGAGCTGGAGACCTACGACGCCGTCGTGTTCGATCCGCCGCGCGCCGGAGCGCAGGTCCAGGCCAAGCGCATCGCGGAATCGAAGGTGCCGCTGGTCATCGGCGTCGCCTGCGACATCGGTTCGTTCGCGCGGGATGCGGCGACCTTGATCGAGGGCGGCTACCGGCTCGAACGGGTGATCCCGGTCGATCAGTTCAAGTATTCGAGCCATCTCGAGATGGTGGGCGTGTTCCGCCGCGAGGTGGCGAAGCGTCGGCGGCTGGTGACGTAGGCCCGTTCGCCGAAGATCCGGAGATTTCGGTGCGTTCCGGCACGCGGCACGGCCGCCCGACGGCATGGCAGCCTCGCTCGCACGGCCATGGCCCGACGGGGCGGAAGGGGCCATCTTCGAGGAACACACAGCCTTCGAATTCAGGACCCTTCGTCGTGGACGTCTTCACCGCCAAGCTGCTGGTTTCCGCAGCCATCGTCACTTCCGTCGCCGCCTTCTCGCTCCTGACCGCCGGATGGGCGATGCTGGATGCCTATCAGGACTTCCGGCGAGGGGTCGAAGAACGCGCCGCCTCGCAGCCGCGGGCCTGAGCTTTTCGCGACCGGACGGGGCCTCGATCAGAACAGGGTTCCCTGGGCATCCTCGTCGCTGGAGAGCGGGCGCCGCTCGCGCGGAGTGTCCGATACCGGTTCCGGCTCGGGCCGACCGACCGGCACGACGAGGTCCGGCCCATCGTTGCGGGCGTCGTTGACCCGCGCACTCACGACATCGAGGGTCAGCCACGCGTCGGGACAGGGCCGGCACAGGCCGACCGCCTCCCGCGGTTCGGTGCCGAGATGGTCGAGCCACGGTTCGATCGCCTCCGGCGGCAGGATCGCCGGCATCCGGTCGTGGATCGCCGCCATGGTGCCGTTGGCGCCCGTCGTGACGATGGCGGCGGTGTCGATCTCCGAGCCATCGGCGCCGAGCCAGTTCTCCCACAACCCCGCCAGCGCCATCGGCGCCCCGTCGGCCCTGCGGATCATGTAGGGTGTGCGCGTGGCGTTGCGGCCGGTCCCCTCGCGGCGCCATTCGTAGAAACCGTCGGCGAGGAAGACGCAGCGGCGGTGTCGGATCGCTCCGCGGAAGGTCGCCTTCTCCTGCACCGTCTCGACGCGCGCGTTGATGATCAGCGGAAAGCCCTTCGGATCCTTCAGCCAGCCCGGCAGAAAACCCCAGCGCATCAGCCGGAAGTGGCGCTCGCCGCGCTCCGCCATCACGATCGGCACCGGCTGGGTCGGCGCCACGTTGTAGCGCGCCGGGAAATTCGGCCGCTCGGGATAGCCGTAGAACAGGCGATAGATCTCGGGAGCCTGAAGGGCGAAGAAGCGACCGCACATTGACGCATTTTCCGCAATCCGCCCCGGGATGCGGGGCCTGCCAAATGTCGCTGTCCAAGCAGAGCAGAGCCGATGCGCTGCCGTCCCTACAGCCACTTCTTCCAGCGGAAGAAGACATACGGCAGCACGGCGGCGACGACCATCATCACCACCGCCATCGGATAGCCGAGGTTCCAGTCGAGTTCCGGCATCGCCTTGAAGTTCATGCCGTAGATCGAGGCGATGAGCGTCGGCGGCATGAACACCACCGCCATGACCGAGAACAGCTTGATGATGTTGTTCTGTTCGAGGTTCACGAGGCCCAGCGTCGCGTCGAGCAGGAACTGGATCTTCGAGGACAGGAAGGTCGCGTGTTCTTCCAGCGATTGCAGGTCGCGCAGGGTCGAGCGCACGTCCTCGCGCAACTCGCGCGGGGCCTTGGCGGTGCGGTAGGTGGCCGAGAGCGCGAGCAGGATGCGCTCCATCGAGACGAGGCTCTCGCGCTGCTTCGAGATGAGGTCGCCGTGGCGGCCGAGGGCGCGGAGCGTGTCCTGCAGCGCCGTGTTGCGCGCGGACGGGTCGGCCTTCTCCTCGAAGATCTTGCCCGAGAGCCGGTCGATCCGCTCGCCCTGGAGCTGAAGCACGTCCGCCGCCCGGTCGATCACGGTCTCGATCAGGCCGGCGAGGATGGTCTCGCCCGAGGGCGCGGCCGAGGGGCCGTTGCCCGTCGAGCGTCCGGCCCGCTGGGTATACATGCGGAAGGCCTGCGGCTCCTCGTAGCGCACGGTGACGAGGCGGTTGCCGCGCAGGATGAAGGTGATGCCGGCAAGCCCCGGCTCTTCCGCCTCGCTGACCTTGCTCAGCACCCGCCCGGTCATGTAGCGCGCCCCGTCCTCCACGTAGAGGAGTTCGGACGGCTCGATGTCCTTCATCTCCTCGCGCGTCGGCACGGAGATGCCCATGAAGGCTTCGACCTTGAGGTCTTCCTCCCGCGTCGGGCGGATCATGTCGAGCCACACGGTCTCGTCGGGGATGGCGTCCTGCAGTTCGAGGGGGCGGCGGTCGAGCAGGGTATGCCCGGGTCCGGCGATCGGCTGATGGATGAAGATCACGCTTTACGTCTCAGGCGAGGGCCCCGGAAGGCGGTGTGTTCGCATCCGGCACGAAGAAGTCCGGCGCAAGGGGTATGCCGGGTGTGACGCGGTATTGTGTGAAGTCCGTGACACCTTGCTCCGCGAGGAAGCTGTCGTCGATGAGGAAACGGCCGGTGACCTCGCGGGACGGTTTCAGGAACAGGGCATGGGCCGCATCGGCGATGATCTCCGGCGTGCGGCTCGCCTGGATCAGCGCCTCGCCGCCGAGGAGGTTGCGCACCGCTGCCGTGGCGATGGTGGTGCGCGGCCACAGGGCGTTCACCGCGATGCCGGAACGGCGCAATTCGCCCGCCAGTCCCAGCACGCAGAGCGACATGCCGAACTTCGCCATGGTGTAGGCGAGATGCGGCGCGAACCACTTCTCCGCCATGTCGAGGGGCGGCGACAGCATCAGGATATGCGGGTTCGCGGCCTTCTCCAGATGCGGGATCGCGTATTTCGAGACCATGTAGGTCCCGCGCGTGTTGATCTGGTGCATCAGGTCGAAGCGCTTCATCTCCGTCTGCGGCGTGCGCGTCAGCGCGATCGCGCTCGCATTGTTCACGACGATGTCGATCCCGCCGAACGTCTCCGCCGTCCGGGCGATGGCCGAGGCGACGCTGTCCTCGTCGCGCACGTCGACGAGGAGCGGCAGGGCCCGCCCGCCCGCCGCTTCGATGGCGGCGGCTGCACTATGGATCGTGCCCTCCAGCTTCGGGTGCGGCGTGTCGGTCTTGGCGGCGATGGCGACGTTGGCGCCGTCACGCGCCGCCCGCAGGCCGATGGCCAGCCCGATGCCGCGCGAGGCGCCGGTGATGAAGAGGGTCTTCCCCTTCAGCGACTGAAAATCCGTCATGGCCGTCTCCTCACGATCCGAGTTGGAAGCGCGGCGGCGTCGAGCCGTCGGCATCGGTGAAGCCGTACTCGGCGGCGAGATCGCCCGCGTGCAGGATGCGTCCGGCTTGGGCCTGGACGTTCGGATCGGCGGCGAGCGCCGCCAGCGCCCGTCCCGCATAGAGCGGGCTTTCCGTCGCCCGGTCGGCATGGCCGTTGTCCCGCGCCCGTTCGGTGCCGACGAAGCCGGGCGAGAGCCCGAGCGCCGTGACGCCGTGGGGCGCGAGTTCCTGGGCGCAGGCGAAGGCGAGCCGGTTGGTGTTGGCCTTGGCCAGATCGTAGAACACGTCGCCGAGATAGCCGGCCTGCGTGTCGAACGAGACCAAGGCGATGAGGCCGCGCTTGGCCGAGACCATGGCCGGTGCGACGGCGCGGGCGAGGAGCAGCGCCGGATACGGGCCCGTTTCGAAGAAGCCCGAGAACGGCTCGGCGGACCGCCGCCAGAACGGCGTGCCCCATTCGGCTCCGTCGGCATAGCGCTCGCCGTCGAACCCTTCGTTGCCGCCCCAGACGCTGGAGACGGCGACGTCGATGCGGCCGAAGCGGCGCAGGGCCCAGTGGACGAGGCTGTCCACCGCCCGCTCGCTGGTATGGTCGCAGAGATAGTGATGTCCATGGCCGCCGGCGGCATCGACCTCGCGGGCGGTGTCCTCGATGGTCTCCCGCCTGGCCTCGGTGCGCGGCCCGGTCTCGCTCGACCGGGCGGTGACGATCACCGTGGCGCCGGCTTCTCCCAGCCCCCGGGCGATGCCGCGTCCCACCCCGCGCGAGGCGCCGGCCACGAGGCAGATCGCCTTGCTCAGGTCGGGCATCGTTCGCCCGCTCACGATTTCGCCCTGCCGAGGAAGCGTGCGAACGCCTCCTGCGCCTCGGGCGCCCGCAACCGCTCCTCGAAGGCGACGGCCTCGGCCTCGAGGGCGGCCTCGACATCGGCCTGATCGCCACGGATGAGCCTGCGCGTCGCGGCCACCGCACCGCGCGGAAGGGCGGCGATGCGCGCGGCCTGGGCCAGGGCGTGGTCGAGCAGGAGGTCGCTCGGCGCGATGGCGTTGACGAGGCCGAGCCGCAGGGCTTCGTCCGCGTCGAAGGGCTGCGACAGGAGCAGGAATTCCGTGGCCTTCGGCAAGCCGATCCGGCGCGGCAGCAGGTAGGACGAGGCCGCTTCCGGCACGAGCCCGAGTTCCACGAACGGCATCCGGAACCGCGCCGCCGGGCTGGCATAGACGAGGTCGCAATGCAGCGTCAGCGTCGTGCCGATGCCGACCGCGATCCCGTCCACCGCCGCCACCATCGGTGTCGTCGTGCGGGCGAGCTGGCGGATGAATTGGAGCGCCGGCGCTTCGGTGAAGGGCTTTCGCGATCCGGCGACGAAATCGGCGATGTCGTTGCCGGCGCTGAACGCACCGGGCATTCCGGCAAAGACGATCGCACCGACGGCATCGGAGACGTCCGCTCCTTCGAGCGCGAGGCGCAGGGCGTCGTACATGGCGCCGGTCAACGCGTTCTTCTTCTCCGGCCGGTCGAGGCGGATGAGGCGGACGCCTTCGGGCGTGTCCTGGATCGCGACGTGCTCGCTCATGTGGGTCCTCGCTGTCCGGTGATCTTCCTCCCGGCTGGCCGCTCCCCCCTCCCCCGCAGAGGGGGGAGGGTTTTCGTACTCACCCCGCCAGAGCCAGCATCCCGTCCTGCGTGAAGCCGCCGCCATCCACGACGCTCTGTTCCAGGCCGCTCGCCGCGGGGAGCAGGTTCTCGGCGAAGAACCGCGCCAGGGCGATGCGGGCGCCGTGCGCCGGATCGGTCTCGCCGGCCTTCAGGGCGGCGTTCGAGGCCAGAGCCGCGCGGGCGAGGCAGGTCGCGCCCTGTGCGAGGCCGAACAGGCGCAGATAGGGCGTCGCCCCGGCCTGGGCCTCCTCCGGCCGGTTGGACGCCAGGGCCTTCAGGAGGAAGCTCGTCGCCCGGTCGAGGCTCTCGATCCCGGCGCGCAGGCGCGGCCCGAGATGGCCGAAGGCCGGCGTGGCGTCCTTCTGGACGGCTTCCGCCACCCGGCGCATCGCGGCGAGCTGCGCCCGCACCGTCGCCCCGCCGTTCAGCGGCAGCTTGCGCGCCACGAGATCGATGGCCTGGATGCCGTTGGTGCCCTCGTAGATGGCCAGGATGCGCGCGTCGCGCATGTGCTGGGCCGCGCCCGTCTCCTCCACGAAGCCCATGCCGCCATGGACCTGAACGCCGAGGGACGTCACCTCGTTGGCGATGTCGGTGGAGAAGGCCTTGGCGACGGGCGTCAGCAGCGAGGCCCGGTCGAGGCCCGCCTTGCCTTCCGGTCCGCGCGCCGCGTCGAGGGCTTCGGCCGTGAGGTAGCAGATGCCGCGAGCCGCCGCCGTGTAGGCCTTCATCGTCAGCAGCATGCGCTGGACGTCGGCGTGTGCGACGATGGGGCTGACGGGATCGGTCGAGCCCGCCGCCTTGCCCTGGCGCCGGTCGCGGGCATAGGCCAGCGCCTGCTGGTACGACCGCTCGGCGACGCCCACCCCCTGGAGCCCGACATTGAGCCGGGCCGAATTCATCATCGTGAACATGCAGGCGAGACCCCGGTTCTCCTCGCCGATGAGCCAGCCGATGGCTCCTCCCCCGTCGCCGAAGGCCATGGAGCAGGTCGGCGAACCGTGGATGCCGAGCTTGTGCTCCAGCCCCGAGCAGCGCAGGTCGTTACGGCTGCCGTCGGGCAGGATCTTCGGCACCAGGAACAGCGAGATGCCGCGCGTCCCGGCCGGCGCGTCCTTCAGCCGGGCGAGGACGAGGTGGACGATGTTGTCCGCCATGTCGTGCTCGCCATAGGTGATGTAGATCTTCGAGCCGACGATCCGGTAGGTCCCGTCGCCTGCCGGCTCCGCCCGGCTGCGCAGCAGCGACAGGTCCGAGCCCGCCTGCGGTTCGGTGAGGTTCATCGTGGCGGTCCACTCGCCGGAGACGAGTTTCGCGAGGTAGCGCTCCTTCAGCTCGCGGGAGCCGTGCTTCGACAGGGCCTCGATCCCGCCGGCGGTGAGCAGCGGGCAGAGGGCGAAACTGATGCTGCCCGCATTCCACATCTCGCTGCAGGCGGCGTTGAGGAGCAGGGGCAATCCCTGACCGCCGTAATCGGCCTCGGCACTGAGGCCGTTCCAGCCGCCCTCGATCCAGGTGCGATAGGCCTCGCGCCAGCCCGGAGACGTCGTCACCGCGCCGCCCGCGAGGCTGGCACCCTTCCGGTCGCCGACGGAGTTGAGCGGCGCGATCACCGCATCGGCCACCCGGCCCGCCTCCTGCAGGATCGCGTCCGCATCCTCCATCGTCAGGTCGCCATGGGCGCCCGCGGCGATGGCGGCGTCGAGCCCCGCCACGTGGCGAAGGGCGAAGCTGATCTCGGCAACTGGCGTGCGATAGGACATGGCCGCATCTCCCGCGTCGTCTCGAGCGACGCTTCTCCCGTGTTTGACGCGCGAGCCGGCCCGGCGATAGGGCCTGTCGCGCCTTGCGCCCACAGGCATAGGCAAGACGGGATCGCAGGGATAGGCACATCCCCGAGGGGATCCGGCGCGACGCGAGGCGCCGTTCGGACAGGGGATAGTTTAGATATGAACCATCTCGGGTCAATCCCCGGAGAGACGGTCAGGCTCGGCATCGACCCGGCGGGAATCGAGCATGCGGCGGCTTTGCTGCGGCAGGGCGGCCTCGTCGCGTTTCCCACCGAGACGGTCTACGGGCTCGGCGCCGACGCGTCCGATGCCGAAGCCGTCGCGCGGATCTACGCCGCCAAGGGGCGGCCGAGCTTCAACCCGCTGATCTCGCACGTGGCCGGCCTGGAAGAGGCACGGCGCGAGGGCGTATTCGATGCGGTCGCCCTGCGCCTCGCGGAGGCGTTCTGGCCCGGCCCGCTCACCCTCGTCGTCCCGGCGGCACTCGGCGCGACCGTCAGCGACCTGGCCCGCGCCGGTCTTCCCAGCGTGGCCCTGCGCGTCCCGGCCCATCCGGTCGCCCTGTCCCTGCTCGAACAGGTCGGACGGCCGGTGGCGGCGCCCTCCGCCAATCGCTCCGGTCGCGTGAGCCCGACATGCGCCGAGCATGTCCTCACCGATCTCGATGGCCGTATCGCCGCCATTCTCGATGGAGGAAGCACCCTGGTCGGCGTCGAATCGACGGTGATCGCCTGTCTCGACGGCAAGGCGCGCCTGTTGCGGCCGGGCGGGGTCACGCGCGAGGCGGCCGAGGCGATCCTCGGTGTTTCCCTGGAGGAAGGGCCCGATGCCGGTGCGGCGCCGATCGGCCCGGGCCTCCTCGCCTCGCATTACGCGCCGAGAGCCGCCGTGCGGCTGGACGCATCGCGGGTCGAGCCCGACGAGGCGGTGCTGCTGTTCGGGCCCGTCGATCCGCCGGGAGCGGAATCCGCCAAGGCTCGCTTCAACCTGAGCGAGGCCGGAAATCTGCAGGAGGCGGCGGCCGTTCTGTTCTCCGCGCTGCGTCGCCTGGATGCGGCCGGTACCCGAACGATCGCCGTCGCGCCCATTCCGGCAAACGGTCTCGGGGAAGCGATCAACGATCGGTTGCGCCGAGCCGCGGCGCCCCGTTGAAAATAATTTCGAAAGTCGTGGAACCGCTCCGTATCGACCACGTTGAATGGTTCAGAAGGTCAGTTCAGCCCCCAATGACCTTCTCCCTTTCAAGGCTCGGAGCGATCCGAGCCTTTTTTCTTGCGCGCTTTCCAGTGCCGCTGAAATTCCGTCCCGGTCCACCAAGGCCCGCCGAGGCGGGCCTTTCGAGACGAGATCCGGGACGAAGGGCTTCCGTTCAGCCCGCGAGCTTGGCCGCGATACCGGCCACGTGCCGCCCCTGATAGCGGGCGCCGTCGAGCTCCACGGCGATCGGCTGGCGGCTCCCGTCACTGTCGGCGATGGTGGAAGCGCCGTAGGGCGTGCCTCCCTTGACCTGTTCGACGCCGCTCTGCCCCGGGAAGGCGTAGGGCAGTCCGACGATGACCATGCCGTGATGCAGGAGCACGGTGTGGAAGCTCGTGAGAGTGGTCTCCTGTCCGCCATGCTGGGATGCGGTAGAGGTGAAGACCGAGCCGACCTTGCCGATGAGCTTGCCCTGGGCCCAGAGGCCGCCGGTCTGGTCGATGAACTGCTTCATCTGGGCGGCCATGTTGCCGTAGCGCGTCGGCGTACCGAAGATGATCGCGTCGTAATCGGCCAGCTCGTCCACCGTGGCGATGGGCGCCTGTTGGTCGAGCTTGTAGTGGAACTGCTTGGCGACCTCGTCCGGCACCAGTTCCGGCACGCGCTTCACGCTGACCTCGGCCCCGGCCTCGCGGGCGCCCTCGGCGACGGCATTCGCCATCTGCTCCACATGGCCCCAGGACGAGTAATAGAGGACCAGAACCTTCGCCATTTCCTGCACTCCAGATCGAGGGTGGCTGCAAAGCAGCCTTTCGCCGAACCCGATATCGTCGTCCTGAGGGCTTGCGGAAATGCCTCGATCTGCAAAGGCTGTTTTGCATTGCTGCAAGGTCGCGTGAGGAGCTCAGCGAAGCGTGTCGGACTGGGATGATTTTCGCTTGGTGAGGGCCATCGCCGAGCAGGGCGGCCTGACCCGTGCCGCCGATCATCTCGGCATCAACCATTCGACGGCGTTCCGCCGCCTCGGCAATATCGAGGCGTCGATCCAGGCGCCGCTCTTCGAGCGTCACAGGTCCGGCTACGTCCCCACCGAAGCCGGCCGCGCCATGGTGCTCGCCGCCGGGCGGATGGACGACACCGTGGCGCAGTTCAACCGGGAACTGGCGGGACGCTCCTCGGAGCCCGCCGGCGACCTGCGGATCACGGCGCCCGCCGGACTCGTCACCGCGATCCTGATGCCGATCTTCGCCGGGTTTCGACGGCGCTACCCGCGCATCCGGCTCGATCTCGTTCTGGCCGAGGAATCGCTCAATCTCTGCAGGGATGCGGATGTGGCGATCCGCGCCAGCGACCGCCCTCCCCCGAGCCTCGTCGGGCGGCGCCTCGCCACCATCAATTGGGCTATCTACGGAACGCGGGACTTCGTAGGACGGCCCTTATCCGAATGTCCCTGGATCTGCCCGAGCGAGGGCGTGGCCGGCGGACGGTTCACCGCCTTCGCCAAGACCCGGATGGGACCCGACGGGCTCGCGATGTCGATCAACACCGTTCTCGGGCTGCGCGAGGCGATCGAGGCCGGCTGCGGCGTCGGTCCGCTGTCGCGATGGGACGCGGACATACGGCCGAACCTGATCAGATTGTCCGACAACGAGCCCGAACTGGCGACCTCGCTGTGGATCCTGACGCATGCCGACCTGCGTCATGCGCCGCGCGTCCGCGCCTTCATGGACGCCATGGCCACTGAGATCGGGACCATGCGCCCGATGATCGAAGGCACAGAATAGGATCAGCCGATCGATTCGATCTCGATCTCGTGGCCGTTCACCTCGACGGTGTCGCCGGCGCTCTTGCCGGTGAGGGCGCGTGCCATGGGCGACACGTAGGAGATCGATCCCTTGGCGGGATCGGCCTCGTCCTCGCCGACGATGCGGAAGGTCTGCTTGGTGTCGTCTTCCTTGATGATCGAGACCGTCGAGCCGAAATGGACCTTGTCGCCGTCCATGGGAGCCACGAGCTCGGCCGAGCCGAGACGGGCGGTCCAGTAGGCGAGATCGCGCGTGACCCGGGCCTCGTCCGCCTTGGCGTCGGGCTTCAGCGCCGAGAACTCGGCCTGCAGCCGCGCGACCTCCGCTTCGATCTGCGCGAGCCCCTCGGGGGTGACGAAATTCGGATGGGGCGAAAGCGGACGATCGGGGAGATCCTCGAAGGCTTCGCCGCCTTCACGCTCTTTGACGAATGCACTGCTCATGAAGGCGGCAATGCTTCGGACGCCGAACGGTTCCGCTTTCCCTCATCCGACCGTCACGACGGTCCGGCCGCGGGTCCGCCCTTCGAGGATGTCTTCGGCGAGCTTTCCGACCTCGGAGAGCGGCACCGTGCTCGTCATCGTGGCGAGGAGATTCCGGTCGAGGTCGCGCGCGATCCTGGCCCATGCCTCCCTGCGCTTGGGCAAGGGCGTGGTGACGCTGTTGATGCCGAACAGCGTCACCCCGCGCAGGATGAACGGCGCCACCGAGGTCGGCAGGTCCATGCCGCCTGCCAGACCGCAGGCGGCGATGGCGCCGTCGGCCTTGGTCGAAGCGAGGAGATTGGCGAGGGTCGTCGACCCCACGGCATCGATGCCGGCCGCCCAGCGCTCCTTCGCCAGGGGCTTGCCGGGATTGGAGAGCTCGGCGCGGTCCAAAATCTCGGCGGCGCCCAGCGATTTCAGGTAATCCGCTTCGCCCGCCCGGCCGGTGACGGCGATGACGTGCCAGCCGGCCTTGGCGAGGAGCGCCACGGCCACCGAGCCGACGCCGCCGGATGCGCCGGTGACGATGGCCGGCCCGTCGGACGGCGTCAGGCCATGGGCGTCGAGGGCCATGAGGCAGAGCATGGCGGTGTAGCCGGCCGTGCCCACGGCCATCGCTTCCTCGGGCTTCAGCCCGTCCGGCAGCGGCACCAGCCAGTCGCCCTTCACCCGCGCGCGTTCGGCATAGGCGCCGAGATGGCTCTCACCGACGCCCCAGCCCGTGAGCACCACGGCATCGCCGGCCTTGTAGCCGGGATGGTCCGAACGCTCGACGATGCCGGAGAAGTCGATGCCGGGGATCATCGGGAAGCGGCGAACGACGGGCGAGCGCCCGGTCATCGCCAGCCCGTCCTTGTAGTTGAGGGTCGAGTGGGTGACCCGGACCGTGACGTCCCCGTCCATGAGGTCGGCCTCGTCGAAATCCGTGAAGCGGAGCGTCTGGCCCGCTTCGCCTTTCTCGACCACCCATGCCTTGAACGTCGCCATGTCGGTGCATCTCCTCTCGGTTCTGGGGAGACCTGTGGCGCACCTGGCCTGAATCAAGACGGCCCCGAGCGCGGATGCGCCCGGGGCCGTGGCGGCGATCTGGCTCGTTGGCTCAGTAGCCGTCGTAGATGCTGCCGCTGGAGAAGCCGAGGCCGACGCCCACATCGGCCGAGCTGGCGCCGGCGATGCTCAAAGCGTCCGGGAGCGAGCTGCCAAGGCGGGGGCCATAGGAGCCGGCATAGCCGCCGCCGTAGCCGCCACCGCCATAACCGCCGCCGCCATGGGCCGGAACCCAGCCGGACCGGCCGCGCGCGACGAGGACGGTGCGCTGGACGCTGGCATACTCGGCGGGGATCGTCTCCGGGATGGTCTGGCCGGGCTGGGCGAGGACGCGGCGATGGCGCACGGCGAAGCGCGGCGGGATGTTCACCCAGCAGCCGATCATCTCGCCATAGGCATCGCGACGAGTCTGCCAGACGCGGCCGCCCGGCGAGACCTGGACCTGCTCGGCGACGGTCTCGAAGACCGGCGGGATGGAACGGTAGACCGTCCGCGCGGGCCGGACGAGAACGCGCTCGGACACGGTGTCGTAGACCGGCGGGGTGTTGACATGGCGGTAGCATTCGGCGCCGCCGCAGCCGCCGGCCTGGGCCGATGTGGCGAGGACGGAGGCACCGAGGGCGGCGGCGAAAAGGGTCAAACGGGCGACCGGCGCGGTCATGACGGAATCCTCGACACTGAAATGCGATGTGATCGGTGCGCGGCCACTGACGGCACGCACCCCTCGACGCATTAGAGGCGGTCAAGTTGCGCTCGGAGCAAGCTGTATCGGAGATCAGGGTAAAATTAACCCTGGCTTAAGACTACGCAGATCTGACTCTGCTTAAGTAAAGCCGTCGCTCAAGATTCACGCGTGGTTAAAGCGATCTCAGGTCTGGCCGCGTTTGAGCTGATAGAAGATGTGCCGGCCGATCACGTCCATCTTCTTCAGGCGCCGCGACCAGCCGGGCTTCACGTAGTCGGCATGGTAATGCGTGGCCCCGCCGACCTCGCTGAGATACGTGCGTCCCTCGATGACCGCGCTGGCGATCCGGGTCGCGCTCTGCCAGGACGGGCCGTCGGTGATGCGCAGCGACTTGCCTTCGCAGGCGAAGGAGAATTGGCAGCCCATGTAGCGGTGCCGGTTCTGGTAGACCACGCCGCAGACATTCGACGGGTAGAGCCCGCTCTTGACGCGGTTGAGGATCACCTGCGCGACGGCGGCCTGCCCGTCCTCCGGCTCGCTGCGCGCCTCGAAATAAACCGCCTCGGCGAGGCAGCGCTGCTCGCGGTCCATGGCGTCGGGGACGATGAGGTCGGCGTAGCGATGCCGGGCGTCGTCGGGCGTGGTTTCGGCGCCGCCGATGCCGAGATCCTTGCGCGGCGAGAATCCCGGGATCATCAGACTCGCGGCGGCCACCTCGATCGGCGTGGCATCGGCCGGTGCCGGTGTGGTCGAGGACAGGGCGATGGCGCGCGGGATCGCGGGCGTGGCACCGTCGGAAGGCTCCTCGCCCTCCTCGGCACCGTTCGCTTGCGAGGGTGGCATGAAGCCGTTGGTCGGTTCGAGATCCGGAGTCCAGATCGCGGAGCCGGGGATGAGGCGGTCCGCATCCATCTCGGTCAGACCGACATTGAGCAGGGTCGCCGCAGTGTCGTGCGGCCCGCGCGCGGCATGGTTCGGATAGAGCCGCTCCGTCGCCTTCGCATCGGAGCGTCGACGGGTGCCGGGGGTGTCGGGCGAAAGCTGCAGGGCGATCCGTGCCCCATGCGACTCCTCGCGGCCGTGAAACGAAGTGTCGGTCCCGGCCGTGGCGGTGAACGACACGACGAAACCCATCGCCAATGTCCAGGGGACCGTTGAAGCCCGGAGCCAGTGCCTGCGGGAAGGACGGCGAACGCGTCTCGTACTCACGACCAACCCAACCCACCCATGGACCACGACGCGTCGGTCCCTGCTTCGGGGAGCGACGAGAATGATCCGAACTATCGGGTGTTATGGTTGCGAGTGTCTTAAGACGATCCGTTCGACCCGGATCGGTCAGAAGCTTCCCGGTCGTCCATGGGTCACCGCCAGGGCCCCCACGAGGGAATGGACGCTGGACCGCCCCTTCTCGCCGGAGATCCGCTCGGCATCGGCACTGCTCTGGGTCGCGACGGCGAAGACCAGGAGCGCGACTGTCGCAACGCCGCCCAGCGTCGCGACGAGCCAGAGATAGGCCTGCTGCACCGCCCGAGATACGGGGACGGAGACAGGGGTCTCGTTCATGAATAAGGGGGTCGGGCTCGAGTCGCTCATGGTCGGCATTCCCGCGCGTATTACTCGCCGTCCCACCAAGCCGGGAGCGTCGTCGCGCTTCGGTCTGGCACTAGCACTCAACGTGCCCGCACGACATCGGTTCACCGGGTTTTCAAAGATTTGTTCAACGAAATCTTTCGCGGCAGGATTCGCAAGAAAAAGGGCGGCCTGGAGCCGCCCTTCCGTCGCATGGTCGCTTCGAGAGTCAGGCCGATCAGCCGGCCGTCTTGTTCCGGCTCGCGAGAGCGGCCTGGGCCGCCGCGAGACGGGCGATCGGCACGCGGTAGGGCGAGCAGGACACGTAATCGAGCCCGACTTCCTGGCAGAAGCCGATCGAGGCGGGATCGCCGCCATGCTCGCCGCAGATGCCGAGCTTGATGTCGGGGCGGACCGCCCTGCCCCGCTCGACGCCGATACGGACCAGCTCGCCCACGCCTTCCTGATCGATCGAGATGAACGGGTCGGCGGTGAGAATGCCCTTCTGGGTATAGGCCCCGAGGAACGTCGCCGCGTCGTCGCGCGAGATGCCGAGCGCCGTCTGCGTCAGGTCGTTGGTGCCGAAGGAGAAGAACTCGGCGGTCCTGGCGATGTCGCCGGCGCGCAGGGCCGCGCGGGGCAGCTCGATCATCGTGCCGACCTGATAGGACAGGGTCGCGCCGGTTTCCTCGGTGACGGCCTTCGCCATGGCGTCGATGCGCGCCTTGACGATGTCGAACTCCATCTGGGTGAAGACCAGCGGCACCATGATCTCGGCCGTGACGGGGGCGTCCGTCTCCTTGGCGGCCTGCACGGCGGCCTCGAAGATGGCGCGGGCCTGCATCTCCGCGATCTCCGGGAAGGCGATGGCGAGGCGGCAGCCGCGGAAGCCGAGCATCGGGTTGAACTCGTGGAGCTCGGTCATCCGGCGGCGGAGCTTCTCCTCCGACACGCCGGTGCTCTTGGCGACGTCCTGCACCTCGGCATCGGTATGCGGCAGGAACTCGTGCAGCGGCGGATCGAGCAGACGGATCGTCACCGGAAGGCCGGACATGATCGTGAACAGCTCGACGAAGTCCTGGCGCTGGTAGGGCAGGATCTTGGCCAGTGCCGAGCGCCGGCCCTCGACGTCGTCGGCCAGGATCATCTCGCGCACGGCGACGATGCGGTCGCCCTCGAAGAACATGTGCTCGGTGCGGCACAGGCCGATGCCCTCGGCGCCGAAGTTGCGGGCGGCGCGGGCGTCGGTGGGCGTGTCGGCATTGGTGCGCACCTTCATGGTGCGGACCTTGTCGGCCCAGCTCATCAGGGTCGCGAACTCGCCGGAGAGCGAGGGCTCCAGCATCTTCACTTCACCGAGCAGGACCTGTCCGGTCGAGCCGTCGATGGTGATCTTGTCGCCGGCCTTCAGGGTGGTGCCCGCCACCGTGAGGGTGCCGGCCTTGTAGTCGACGCGGATAGTGCCGCAGCCGGAGACGCAGGGCTTGCCCATGCCGCGCGCGACCACGGCGGCGTGCGAGGTCATGCCGCCGCGGGTGGTGAGGATGCCTTCCGAGGCGTGCATCCCGTGGATGTCCTCGGGGCTCGTCTCGATGCGCACCAGGATACACTTGCGCTCGGCCTTGCGGGCGGCCTCGGCATCCTCGGAATTGAACACGATCTCGCCGGTGGCGGCACCCGGCGAGGCCGGCAGGCCGGAGGCGATGACCTTGCGCTCGGCCTTCGGGTCGATGGTCGGATGGAGGAGCTGGTCGAGGGCGGCGGGCTCGACCCGGCCGATCGCCTCCTCCTCGGTGATCAGGCCCTCGGCGGCGAGATCCACGGCAATGCGCAAAGCCGCCTTGGCGGTGCGCTTGCCGTTGCGGGTCTGGAGCATCCAGAGCTTCCCGCTCTCGATGGTGAACTCCATGTCCTGCATGTCGCGGTAATGGGTCTCGAGGAGACCATAGATCCGCACCAGCTCGGCATAGGATTCGGGCATCGCCCGCTCCATCGACGGCTTCTCGGACTTGGCCTCGATCCGCGCCTTCTCGGTAATGTCCTGCGGCGTGCGGATACCCGCCACCACGTCCTCGCCCTGGGCGTTGATCAGGAACTCACCGTAGAGCGCGCGCTCACCGGTGGAGGGGTTGCGGGTGAAGGCGACGCCGGTGGCCGAGGTGTCGCCCATGTTGCCGAACACCATGGCCTGGACGTTGACCGCCGTGCCCCAGCTCTCGGGGATGTTGTTGAGCTCGCGGTACTTCTTCGCGCGGGGGATCATCCAGGAATTGAACACCGCGCCGATGGCGCCCCAGAGCTGGTCCTCGGCGCCCTGCGGGAAGTCCGAACCATGCTCGTCGCGGACGATCTTCTTGTAGAGACCGATCATGTGCTTCCAGTCCTCGGCACCGAGTTCGGTGTCGAGATTGAAGCCCTTGGTCTCCTTGTAATGCTCCAGCGCCTCCTCGAAGGCGTGATGCTCCACGTCGAGCACCACGTTCGAGTACATGGTGATGAAGCGGCGGTAGGAATCGTAGGCGAAGCGCGGATCGCCGGCGCCTTCGGCCAGGGCCTCGACGGTGACGTCGTTCAGGCCGAGATTGAGCACCGTGTCCATCATGCCCGGCATGGAGGCGCGGGCGCCCGAGCGGACCGAGACGAGGAGCGGGTTCTTCGGATCGCCGAAGCCGCGGCCGGTGAGTGCCCCGACGGCGTCGAGGGCGGCCTGGACCTCGGATTTCAGTTCCTGCGGATACTGACGACCATTGTCATAGTACCAGGTGCAGACTTCCGTCGTGATGGTGAAGCCGGGAGGAACCGGCAGGCCGAGATTCGACATCTCGGCGAGGTTGGCACCCTTGCCTCCGAGGAGGTTGCGCATGGACGACTGGCCTTCGGCCTTGCCGTCGCCGAAAGAGTAGACCCACTTCGCCATCGTCATCGATCCGCTTGCAACAGTGAGGGACGCAGTGCCCGTTGACGCCCCGTTGGACCATCCCATGCTGCAATGCAAGATGAACGCCTGAGCCCGGCGCCTCCGCTGTACACCACGGTGAATCCGCCCGTCATCGAGTGGCCGCGAAACCCAGGTCCATCCACAGGGTCCGGCCATGTCCTACGACACTGCGCGCAAAACGCCCAGGCGTTCGCTCAGGCTCGGATGAGAGAGACCACCACATTGTAACGGGCCGATCACCGCGCGAGCGGGGTCCGGACTTCTACGCCCCCGCAGAGGACATGGAAGATCGAGGATCGTCGCCCGCTCCGCCGAGCGGGTCCGATCACATCATCTCGGCGATCTGTTCAGACCCGATACTTGCCGTTGCGCTTCACCAGGACCCGCGTGCCGACGGGGACACGTTCGAACAGGTCGACGATGTCCTCGTTGAGCATGCGCACGCAACCGGACGACATCTGCTCGCCGATGCTCCAGGGCTCGTTGGTGCCGTGGATGCGGAACAGGATGTCCCGGTTGTTCTGGTAGAGGTAGAGCGCGCGGGCGCCGAGCGGGTTGTCGACGCCGCCCTTGCGGGTCCGCGGCAGGTCGGGGTTGAGCGAGACCATCGTGGTGGTGGGGCTCCAATCCGGCCAGGTTCCCTTGCGTCCGACCTTGGCCTCGCCCTTCCAGGAAAAGCCGAGCTTGCCGACACCGATGCCGTACTGGCGGGCGGTGCCGTCCTCCTGAACCAGGGCGAGCTGCCGATTGTCGATATCGACCACGATCGTGCCCGGGCGTTCCGCGCCGGTGTAGCGGACGACCTGCCGGCGGTATTTCGGGTCGAGCCGGGACGTGTCCACCAGCGGAACGTCGAAGGGCTTGTCGGGCATCGAACCAGTATACCAGGCCGCCTCGTCATCCTGCGCGACGGTCATCGGGCCGCGGGAATTGCACGCGGCCAATGGAGCGATGACGAGCAGGCTGAGAAGAACGCGGCGGATATGCATCGATGGCTCCACGAGAGTGGTCGTCGGGCGGATCATTGCCCTCATGACTACCCGCCGTGGACCGCCGATGTTGTGTCTTTCCCGCCGCAGCCGGTGGGAACCTGTCCATCCCACCGGGTTTACGAGAGGTCGTGTTCGTGGATCCAGCCCGTCCAGCTCGGCTGGGCTCGCGTATTCGGCACGCTGACGCCGAGCCATCTTCCCTCCCGCTCGATCGGTTCCACGAGGGTCCCGGCGGGCAGCAATCCGACCAGCGGAGAGGTCGTGCGCGATCTGAGATCGAGCCCTTCGCCGACGGCGACCGTGGGGCCGGTCCCGTGTCACGCAGCTTCGGTTTTCCGGCATGCCACGCCACTTTGTCGAAGCTCAGGCATTGGATCACCGACCCGTCGCGGTCGATGACGAGGTGAGCGGACGAACCCTCGTTATCCTTGCGGCGGGATCATTCGGCGCTTTTCTGCGCGCCGCCGCCAGACAGGAAGGTTTCAGCGATGGCCGATACCCAGACCCTCACCGTCTCCGACATTGAGGAATCGCTCGCCGCCCTGGGGCCGGCCATCCATCTCGACCATTGCGTGATCCACGTGTCCGATTGGGCGCGGTCCACCGCCTTCTATCGCGACGTGATGGGGGCCGAGATCGTGCCGAACGGGAAGGGTTTCGTCTACCGGTTCGGCGGCGTGCAGTTGAACGTGCACGGCCCCGGCCTGTCGCCCAAGCCGCTGGCAGAACATCCGGTCATGCCCGGCGGCAGCGATCTCTGCTTCCGCTGGTCGGGCCCGATCGAGGGCGCGATCGCCCATCTCGCAGCGAACGGCGTGCCGGTGGAGCTCGGCCCCGTGGAGCGCAACGGCGCGGCCGGGTCCGGGATCAGCGTCTATTTCCGCGATCCGGACGGGTCGCTGATGGAGTTCATCACCTATCCGGCCGAATGAGGGCGCCGGCTCATCCGCGGCGTTCGGCCAGTTGCTGATTGGTGTGCTCGAGTCTCAAAGCGAGCTCGCGCATGACGGCGATACTGATCTGCGGGAACTGCGCCAGCAATTCGAGGAAGACGGTGCGGTCGATCCGCAGGGCCGTGACGGCGGTCTCCGCCTGGACGGTGGCCGAGCGGGGCTGGTCCGCGAGGATACCCATCTCTCCGACGAGGGCGTTCGGCCCGAGAAGCGCGAGGCGGAACGAGCCATACGACCCGTCGATGGTGACGGCGGCCGAGCCCTCCAGGATGAGATAGGCAGCATCGGCGACGTCGCCGCGGGCGAATAGCTGCTGATCGGCCTCGAAATGGACCCGCTCGCTGGTGAAGGCGAGGAGTTTGAGACGCGATGGCTCGACCCCGCGAAACAGCGGCACCTGGCGCAGCGAGGATACCTCTGTATCGAGTGTCATTCTGAACGCTCCGGTCGCGGGCGCCGCGTGGCGGCCGCCTTCATCGCGCGCATCCATGCGGGTTGCCCGGGCATTGTCCAGCCCGGTTCGAATTCGAGGCACACCGCCGTCTGATCGGGTACGGCCGTGAACGGCTTGGCCATAGGGATCCCGGCGGGTTCCGCGTTCCAATCCAGCACGCACGTTTTGCCGCACCCGAATCGATGACGACCAATGATGGAGCGCGCTGGGCGAGATGGAGAATGGCTTTTGTCTTCGGCAACGCTCGCAGAGGAACCATCGATATTGGCGAAGGTTGTCCTGTTCGAGAACCCATGCTGAGGAGGCGCTGATGGCATCAGGAAATTCTACCTCGAAGCGAGGTTTTGCATCGATGGATCTGGAGCGGCAACGCGAGATCGCGAGCAAAGGTGGTCGTAGCGTACCTGCGGAAAAGCGTTCTTTTTCCCAGGATCGCGAACTGGCTTCTTCGGCTGGACGCAAGGGCGGACAGTCGACTGGTCCCGGACGGCCCGGCGAAGACTAGCAGACTTATTCTGAGACGAGCGAGGCGCGCGCCGGTTTCCGGCCCGCGCCTTTCTTTTTGGCTATGCCGTTCCGTGAGACTGAGGCTGCAACGAAAAAACCCTTCGCTCGACGCGAAGGGCTATCGATAGACCGGAACCTGCGGGTACGTCGCCGAGGTTTAGGCGATGCAACGTCCGGGGATCATGCGCCGCGCTTCCGGGCCGGCAAGCGAGCTGATCGCACCTTCGCAGCCATCGCGCATCGTCCGGCGAGGCTTCAATGCGGGCTTCTCGTTCAGAACCGTGTTCTGATCTTCCGAGACCGCCGGGCTCTTCCGCTCGGTCGAGCGGGCGGTCGCTTCACGAACGGTCGTCGCCGCCGAGATGGCAGGTTGCTGGGAGATGTAGGCTGTCGCGAAACTCGTCTTGCTGACAGAGATCGGTGGCGAGCGAAGGTCGGCTTCGCGCTGGATCACCGGATGCATCAGCGTTGCGATGAGGGCAGCCGGTCCAGTGACGCTGAGGATGAAGCCAGACCGAAGCATCGTCGTAATCTCCAAACGGAGCTTGACAGGATGCTCGACAACGCAGCCAAATCCTCGCCGGTTCCTCGACTGGTCTAAAAACTTTACGGTCAGTAAAAATAGGCTTCGATATTGCAAAAAATCTCGGCCATTCGCGAGTCGTTCGGTAAAGGATGTGACTGAAAAACCACGTCAATCCGTAAAGCGAAGGGTATCGCATTTTTTGGAACCGTGTTGCATTCCATCCGTTAACAGATCACCCGGCCGCCTGGTCCTCCCCCCGCATTCCCCTTGTGCATTGGCCGGAAACTTTTCACGGGCCGGACATCTGTCCGGCCCGTTTTTCGTCGGGCCAAGTCTTCCGGCGTTCACTGGCCGAGCATCTTGGAACCGGCCTCGCGAAAACGAAAAGCCCCGGCTCCGTGCCGGGGCTTCCGTCGATCGACAGTCAAGGACCGCCTGGGTCCGGCGGTCGGTCGCGCAGGATCAGGCCGTCTTCTCGCGCCGACGGGCACTCTGCTGGAAGAACAGCGCCTGGCTGATCACGGCGGAGACGTTGGCGGGCTGGAACGGCTTCGCGATCAGGAAGGCGGGCTCCGGCCGCTCGCCGGTGAGGAAACGCTCCGGATAAGCGGTGATGAAGATCACCGGAACCTCGAACGTCTTCAGCAGATCGTTGACCGCATCGAGGCCGGACGAACCATCGGCGAGTTGAATGTCCGCGAGGATGAGACCGGGACGTGAGCCTTCCGAAGCGATTTTGATCGCCTCGGTCCGCGTCCGGGCGACGCCGATCACGTTGTGGCCGAGACCCTCCACGAGGGCTTCGAGGTCCATCGCGATCAGCGGCTCGTCCTCGATGATGAGGATTTCGGTGGCCATGTCGGCCGCGAGTTCGCGGCCGGCCTCGTCGACGAGGTCGCGCACTTGGCTGACGTCGACTTCGAGGATGACGGCCGCGTCTTCTTCCGAGAAGCCTTCCAGGCACGACAGCAGGAATGCCTGGCGCGGCAGCGGCGTGATCTGGCCGAGGCGCACCTCGGCGGGGAGATCGTGCTGAACCTGATCGCTCTGGCCGTTGACGGAAAGGGAATTCCAAATGCGCGTATAGACGCGGAAAAGGTCGGCCTTGACGTTGGTGCTGCGTCCGAGCGTATCCGGCTCGTTGACGAGCGTCTCGAGCGTCGCCGCCACATATGCATCGCCGGCGACCTGGCTGCCGGTCAGTGCCCGCGCATACCGGCGCAGGTACGGCAGGTGTTGCACGACGAGTTGAGCTGTCGACATTAGATCCCCTTGGCTCTGCCGTTCTTTATGATCGCCACCGCCACAACGCGGACCGATCGGCTCTGTTCCGCAAGCCCGGAACCGATTGTATGGCACCGCGTTGCAGGTGCAGCCATGACTTATGTCAAGCCGCAAAACAATCGCGGCGATGCCAGCCGATGGCATCGAGGGGATAACCGAATGGACGACGACGAGACAGGCCGTGTCTCCATCACGGAGATGCGATCAGAGCGGGAACATGAGGTGAAGCAGGACAACACCGAGCCCCACCGATTGAGCGACCTGACTCAGAAGCGGATCGGTATGCACCTGCGCGCCATGTACGACACCATCGTTCAGCAGCCGGTTCCGGATCGCTTCCGTGACCTGATCGCTCAGATGGATGAATCCTCCAGTCGATCCCTCGACGAGGTTTGAGTTACGGCAGTCCCGCCAAGGCAGAAGTGCGCATCGGCACAGTGTAGATCTGCAGAGCCGCGGGAACTTGAGAAAGCCGCCGGATCGATCCGGCGGCTTTCCCTTTCGTTCAAGCCTTCGGCACTCCCATGCCGATGATCGTGATCGTCAAAGTGTCGGCGAGCGGCCGCGCATCAGGCCGACGACGGCCGATATGGCGAACAGCACGATGGCGACGAAGAAGACGAGCTTCGCGGCTTCCATCGCCGTGCCGGCAATACCGCCGAAACCAAGCAGAGCGGCCACGAGAGCCACGACGAGAAATGTTACGGCCCAACCGAGCATTTGCGTAATCCTTGTGACGCTGGCGCGACCTGTGCCGCGACCTCATGACAGCAATAACGCCAAGTTATCCGCCCGGTTCCTGACTTCGACACAAAGCCGACACGATTGCTTTTCCGAGGTGGGGAGACTCGCGCCGGACCGATATGGTTACTTCGGATGCAGGGATGTCGGTGCCGGGAATTGTCTCCTGTCCCGGCATGCGGCCGACGTCATCGTTCGCCAGATCGCCGGGTAACAACAGGTCGTCGTCCCGGCCACCGCACACGCGAGATGCGTCAAATCGACGGGTATATCGACGGGTATCTTGCAGGCGCGCGAGGGATCACCCCAGATAGCTGTTGACGCGGATGTGGAACCCGGTGTCCGATGTCGCGTTCGTCACCTGTTCCCGAGCACGGATACGTTACGATGAGAGAGTCGACGGCCGGATCCCTAGCAAGGCGCTTCCTCGATGCAGTCGCTGCCGCGGCCCGTGGAATTGTCCAGGCGGTCGAAGGTACTCTTCCTGCGCCGCAACCGGTACCGGTCCGCGTCCGTCCCCAGCGTCGGCGCTGATCCTCGTAGATCAGTAGGTCAGTGTGGAGCGAAGACCGAAGACCGCTCCACCCTTGATCCGCTTGTTGGGAAACGACGGGTCCACGATCCCTCCGCCCGGATTGAAGACGTATTGGATGTCGGGCTGGATGATCCAACCCGGCGCCACCGCGATCTGATACGTGACTTCGATCGTCGCCTCGTAGCTGCGAACGAGTTGGAAACCGGCGTCGAGAAAGACGCGATCCTGGTTGGAGCGCCGGGCGCTGTCACTGATGCGTGCGTAGATGAAGCTGAGGCCGAATGCGTCCTTGGGGCGGCCCGGCACCATCCCGGCGACCACCACTCCACCATCCGCCCACAGATCGATGAGGTTTCGATCCGAAGGACTCGACGAGATACGCGTATAGGCGAAGATGCCATCGCTCTCGCTGCCTCCCTCGGGTCTGTACAGTTGCTGGTCGACGACCGCATAGACGCCGCTCGTGCCGGCGTGGCGTCTGACTGTGCCGGTGCTGCGAGGGCTTGCGAGAGGCAGTCCCGCGCGATCGTAGCGATAATCGTCGAAGCGTCCGAAGTGCTGGTATCCGCCGAGCTTGATGCTTCCCGGGAGTTCGTCTGTCTTCGAGGTCGAGCGCAATTGCACTTCGCCCATGACCAGGGGCGCATCGTTGAGCCGAAAGTTCAGTCCGGTCCGATTGACGCTCGCCTGATCGCCGGGATCGCCGTTGAAGACGGCGAGGAGCGCGCTCACCGAGGCGTCCGGCGTCCAGCGAAGCCGCATGCCCGGAGTCGAGAGCGGATAGGCCGGACCTCCGCTCGGCAGGTTGGCCCCGGTGATGGTCGGCCAGTCGTTGCTGAGGAAGATCTTGCCGGTCTCGGAAGAGAAGAATTCGCCGTCCGCCACGAGTTGGCCGATGCGTAGGCTCAGCTGCTGGTCCGCCGAATTCCGCTCCAGCCAGAGTTCCGACAGGCGCGTCGACGGATAGGCTTCGATGTTGCTGACCGTGATCAGCCGCTGGAAGCTGCGATCGCGCAGGCCGCCCGTGTCGTGGATCTGGAAGACGTTGGCAAAGCCGCTCCAGCCCGTCCAGCCGGCAAGGCGGTCGAGATCGAGGGTCACGGCCGCCTCGAACTTGCCGGCATGGATCGGGCCTTGCCGGACGCCGCCGGCCACATTGCCGAGAACCTCGTTCGTGTAGAGCAGGTTGTAGGTGATGCCGCGTGCCGCGAGCAGGCTGCGGAACCCGCCGGGGTCGCCGAACGCGCCGAGGGAGGACTGGATCGAGGGCGGACGGTCCGGCTCGAGGGGCGCCGATTGCGCCGGTCGATCGTCCAGGGCCCCCGTCTCGACAGGCTCGGAGCGAGCGGAGGAGGCCGCGAGGATGATGGCGGCCGCCACCATCCCCTGCCGTCTCATTCTCCGAAATTCGACCCTCCCGATACTCATCATTACTGCCTCGTCGCGATAGTATAGCTGGTGCTATATTGTTGGGCAAAGCTCTCCCTCCCGATGCCGCGATGCGGTTCGGTCGGGACGTCGCGGGACTATCTCCGCCCGCCTGCCTTCAGGGCAGCGGGCGGTCGCTCGGGCCGATCAGGCTCCGGTGACGACGTCGACCAGGAGCTTGATGTTGAGGACGATGATGATGCCGGCGATCACCCAGGCGGTGAGTTTCAGCCAGGAGGGGATCACCAGCGCTCCCATCTTCTCCCTGTCCGAGACGAAGCGGACGAGGGGAACGACGGCGAAGGGCAATTGCATGGACAGGACGACCTGACTGAGAACCAGCAGGCGCGCCGTTCCCGCCTCGCCGTAGAGGCCCGTGACGATGACGACGGGCACGATGGCGATGCCGCGCGTGATGAGGCGCCGGGCCCAGTCGGGAATGCGCAGGCGCAGGAAGCCTTCCATGATGATCTGGCCGGCCAGCGTCGCGGTGACGGTGGAGTTCAGGCCGGAGGCGAGAAGGGCCACGGCGAACAGCGTGGATGCGATGCCGGCCCCGAGCAGCGGCGATAGCAGCTCGTAGGCCTGCTCGATCTCCTGGACATCGGTTCGCCCGGTGGAATGGAACACCGACGCGGCCATGATCAGGATGGCCGCATTGACGAAGAGCGCGAGCATCAGGGCGATGGTCGAATCGGTCACCGCGAAGCGCAGGGCGCCGCGGCGGCCTTCCTCGGTGCGGGGATAGGCCCGCGTCTGCACGATGGACGAATGTAGGTAGAGGTTGTGCGGCATCACCGTCGCGCCGATGATGCCGATGGCGATGTAGAGGGCGGCTGGGTTGGTGACGATCTCCGACGACGGGATGAAGCCCGCGAGTACGGCCTGGATCGGTGGCGCGGCGAGCGCGATCTGGATGCCGAAACAGACGAAGATCACCAGCAGCAGCGCGATGACGAAGGCTTCGAGCGCCCGGAAGCCACGCTTCATCAGGAGTAGGATCAGGAAGACGTCGAGGGCGGTGATGATTGCCCCGATGACGAGCGGAATGCCGAAGAGCAGCTTGAGGGCGATGGCGGTGCCGATCACCTCGGCGAGGTCGCAGGCGATGATCGCCGCTTCGCAGGCGATCCACAGGACGAAGCTCACCGGCCGGGGATAATGATCGCGGCAGGCCTGGGCGAGGTCGCGGCCGGTGGCGATGCCGAGCCGGGCCGACAGGGCCTGCAGCACGATCGCCATCAGGTTCGAGAGCAGGATGACGGCGAGCAGCGTGTAGCCGAACTGCGAGCCGCCCGCGATGTCGGTGGCCCAGTTGCCGGGGTCCATGTAGCCGACGGAGATCATGTAGCCCGGACCGAGGAAGGCGAGCAGGCGCCGCAGCCAGCTTCCATGGGTCAGCACGGGGACGCTGGCGTTCATGCGGCCGAGGCTCGGCTGTTCCCGGGTCTCGCGGCTGAAGCGCCACGCCCGATCGTCGTTGAGCCTGTCCATCCGTGGAAATCCGCCGAGCTGAGCCATGAGCGCTGCACTGCACCCGAATTGCCGTATAGCATCGGCTATAATGAAAAACAAAGGCTAAGAACGCCGGCGGACGTCGTGCCTCACCTGTCGGGCCGGCAGGGTTCCGGGGATGCCGAAACTCCCTCTCCCTTGCGACGTTCAGCATGTCCTGAGAACGACCCGGGATCGCGCCCGTTTGCCCACCGGACTCTTGCCCCTCGGTGGTCTGCCCCCGTTGCGAAGCGACCAGTGCGGGCCTTACGCAAGACGAGCGTCCTGCCGAGGGATTGCCGAAGGGTTGGGAAGACGATGCGGGTGACTGGCCCTGTGAGCACGAAGACGATCTTTGCGGCGCACAAGCGGGTCGCGGCTCCGGTGGTGGCCGGGCTCATCCTCGGCATCGGCGGGGTCGTCGCCGGGTCGAGCCTCGTTCAGGCCTCGGAGCGGGGCGGCATCTTCAGCTTCTTCGAGGAGATCTTTCGCGGACCCGCGGTCCAGCCCCAGGCCGCCCCGGCGCCCGTGGCGCGTCCGGCCCGTCCGCGCTACGCCTCTCTGCCCGATGCGCGCCGGGTCACGGTCGCCCAGTCCTTTCGCCAGACATATCGTCAGGCGCGTATCAAGCGCCCGGTCTCTCCTCGCCTGAGCCGTACGGCCTCGGCCGCCCTGACGGCCTCCGCGCTCGGCGCCCGTACGGTCTGCGTCCGCGCCTGCGACGGCTACCTGTTCCCGCTGGGGCGCCTGGCGTCACGCTCCGACGTTCCCGTCCACGAGGCGGCCTGCGCGGCGGCCTGCCCGAACGCCGCCATCAGCCTCTACACCCTCGGTGCCGGCGAGACCGATCTCGACCGCGCCATCGGCCTCGACGGGCGGCCCTATCGCACCCTTCAGGTGGCCAATCTCTACCGCACGAAGCGCGTCGACCAGTGCTCCTGCCAACCGGAAGGCGTCGCCGCCACGCCGCTGGCGATCGAGCATGATATGACCGCGCGGGTCGGCGATGTGGTCGCCACGCCGTCGAGTGCCCGCGTCGTCGTCTCCACCCGCCCGGGCGGGTTCAAGGTGGTGGATTTTCGCGAAGCGAGCGTCCTGTCGCGGCGCCAGCGCCGCAACATCGACCGTAAGATCGACGTCGTCCGGCGCGAGGCGGATGCCCGTGGCTCGGCGCAGGATATCCGTCAGGCCACCCGGACGCTCGACCGCGCCCCGCGCATCCGGGTCGCACAGATGGGCGACGTGAGCGGAACCGGCGGCTTCGGCATCGTTCAGCGCAGCCAGGACGACGACGCTGGATTCGCCGTCGTTCGCGTCGTGGTGCCCTCGCCCTTCACCCGTTGAGGCCTGGTCCGTTGTGGCAAGATCCGTTGTGGCATGCCGCATGATGGCTTAGGGGCGGACGCGACAGCGAACGTTCCGGGTACCGCATGACGAAGACCAGCGACGAGGGCGATACCAGGGCCGATCCGGGCTTCGACGGCGCGGCGCCGGCCAGCGGTGAGACGGTCGTCCTGACGCCGCTGGTGCGTCGGCGTGTCTGCCCGAATGGCAGTCCGTTCACGTCGAGCGGCACCTGCAGCTACATCGTCGGACGTGGCGAGGTGGCGATCATCGATCCGGGCCCCGCCGATCCCGCTCACGTCGCAGCCCTGGTCGCTTCGATCTCGGGTGAACGCCTCACCGCCATCGTCGTCACCCACACTCACCGCGATCATTCGCCCGGCGCACGGCTGCTCCAGGCCGCCACGGGGGCGCCCATCGTCGGTTGCGGTCCGCACCGCGCCGCGCGGGTCCTGGCCGAGGGCGAGTTTCCGCATCTCGATGCCAGCGCGGATCGCGACCACGCGCCGGATCGGCAGATGGTGCAGGGAGACATTCTGGAGGGACCGGGCTGGACGCTGGAGGCCGTGGAGACGCCCGGCCACACCATGAACCATCTCGCCTTCGCGCTGCCGGAGGAGACGGCCCTATTCTCGGGCGATCACGTGATGGCATGGTCCACCACCATCGTGGCGCCGCCCGACGGTTCGATGCGGGCCTACATGGCGTCGCTCGAGGCCCTGCGCGCCCGCGACGAGACGATCTACTGGCCCGGCCATGGCGGCCCCGTGCGCGATCCACGCCGGTTCGTACGCGGCCTCGCCGCCCATCGGCGCCAGCGCGAGACCGCGATCCGCGCACGGATCGAGGCCGGAGACCGCGACATCCGCGCCATCGTCGGGGTGATCTATCAGGGTCTGAGCGCGGCCCTGCAGGGCGCCGCGGCGCTCTCGGTCTTCGCCCATCTGGAGGACATGGTGGAACGGGGGATCGTGGTCACCGACGGTCCGTCGCGCCTCGACGGCGTCTACGCGCCGGCCTCGCCGCTCATTTGACGGCGATGGCGAGGTTGGCGACCTCGTCGAGATAGGACCTGATGCTGTCGGCATTGGCGCCGAAATCGCGGTCGCCGATACGGGAGGCCGAGCGCACGTCGATCCGCGCCCCGTCCGCTCTCGGCCGGACCCGCACGGTGACGTCGTTGGCGAGGTTCAGGATCAGCCCGCGCGTCACCGCCTCGATCCGCCCGTTTCCGACCCTTCCGCCCGGGCGGATCGCTTCGACGATCTGCCATTTCCGGTTCACCGCGGCCTTGCGGGCGAGTTCGAAGGCGGCGTTCGCGTCGAGGTCGAGGGTCAGCGGCGCGATCTGGACATAGGTCGCGCGCTGGGCCGCGCGTGCCTCCGGCCCCGGATCGGGCGGATAGCGGCCTTCCCGTGCGGCGAAGGCGGCCCGTGATCGCGAGAAAGCGGGGGGATTGTCGATATCGGTGGTCACGTCGGCGATGGCCGGAAGCCGCAGGCTGCGGATTCCGACGTAGGCCGGGTAGCCGAGGACGACGAGGGCGAGGAACAGGCCGGCGAGAGCGCCGCGCAACCCACGCGCGCCTTCGCGCCAGACCCGGACGAACGCGAAGAGCGAGAATGCGATGGCGATCAACGCCAGGACGAGGCCGGACCCCAGCGTCACCAGAGCGGGTCCCTCCTCCGCCCGCGGATCGCGCACGAGGACGAGGGCGAACAGAGTGACGAGGACGGACAGGATGGCGGTGCCGCGCGAGAGCGGGCCGGCGCGGGTGATGGGCTCCTCGATGAGCGAACGACGCATGATACGGATGAGATCGCTGTCCGGGAGATCGCCGCGCAGTCGGTAGATGGTATCCGCGCCTGGGCCCAAGCTTTACCGGGCCTCGCATTCCGACGCCACCCGCGAGTTGCGTCGGGCTTTCGATGCCGCCCGGTTCTGCTATAGCGGCCTTGACATGAGCCTCACCGCAGCGACCTGCACTCACGTGACCGACGGGCAAGCGGGAGACCCGCTGAGGGTCTGGTTCCGCTTCATCCGGCTCAACCGGCGGGTCACCGCAGCCATGGCGGCCGAATTGCGCAAGCTCGGCCTCTCGATCCCGCAATTCGACGTGCTCTCCACGCTCACCGAGCGCGAAGGACTGACGCAGCAGGACCTCGCCGCGCGGCTCTACGTCACGAAGGGCAACGTCTCGGGGCTGATCGACCGGCTCGTGGAGGCCGGCTTCGTCGAGCGTCACGCCATTCCCGGTGACCGGCGCTCGCACGCCCTCCACCTCACCCCGGCGGGCACCGAGATCGCGGCGCACGGCATCGCGGCACAGAAGGCCTATGTCGCCCGCACCCTCGGCACGTTGCCGCAGGAAGACATCGCGGCCTTCGAAGATCTCGTGCTGAAATGGCGCGACGTCGCCCGCGCCGATTCCGACGACTGATCCTCGAGATCCCCGGATTTCAGAGTTCCTGGCGGATCACCGGCCGGCCCTCCGGCTGCGCGAGCGGGTCGATCTGACGGGCGGCGCGAAGCTTGCAGAACGCGTCGGAGGCGCCGATCCCTTTGACGAGGTCGCCCACCGTGACGTTGTCGTAGCGGGTAAGGGAATCCGGGTCCGGCCAACGCGAATCGCGCACGGAATCGGTGTCGAGACCTGCCCGGTAGAGATAGCGGTTCAGGCTGGTCGCGACGCCGACGTTGCGCTCCTCGCGCGATACCGGGTCTGGCGAGCCGGGCCGCAGGTGGCGCGGGATCCCGCTTTCAACCCGCGAGCGTCACGCGTCCTGTTCGGCGATCCGCTCGAGCAATCCGGCGAGGTCGGCGATCGAGCCGATGACATGGTCGGCGAGCGGCGCCATGACCTCGCGCGCCGCCTCGCCCAGCGGACCGCTGAGGACGGCGATGGTCACGGCACCGGCGGCGCGCCCGGCCACGAGGTCGTAAGGCGAGTCCCCGACCATCGCGATCCGGTCGCCGCCGACCCCCAGATGGACGGCGAAAGCGCCGACCATGCCGGGTTCCGGCTTGGCGCCGTGCCCGGAATCGTAGCCCGCCACATAGGCGAGGTGCGCGGTCAGTCCGAGCGCATCGCCCTGCGCCCGGGCGGACGCTTCGGAATCGTTGCTGGCGATGCCGACCGCGTAACCCGCCTCGGCGAGATGCCGCGCCGTTCCGGCCGGGTCGCCGATCGGGCGGACGTGCCTCAGTCCCTCCGTCCGGAACAGCCTGTCCATCTCACCGTAGAAGGCCGGTCCCGCCGGCCGGCCGAGCACCTTCGCCCAGAGCGGGCCATAGGCGGCCGACGACCCGGCGATCAGTGGCGATGTGGACAGGAAGCGCCGCTCTTCCTCGACATAATGGCTCACTGCCATCAGGTCTTCGAGACGGGCGCGGTCGCCGCCGGTGAGGGATTCCATCACTGCATAGACGGCGGGTCCCCAGGTCCGGTCGAAATCTACGAGGGTCCCGTCC
Source organism: Methylobacterium marchantiae (assembly GCF_042679825.1). Taxonomy (NCBI): domain Bacteria; kingdom Pseudomonadati; phylum Pseudomonadota; class Alphaproteobacteria; order Hyphomicrobiales; family Methylobacteriaceae; genus Methylobacterium; species Methylobacterium marchantiae. Next base: position 41,187 of record NZ_JBHTND010000003.1, read on the forward strand.
TTGTCGAACAGGATGCCGGCGAGGTGCCGCGGTCGATGGGAACTCACGCGCCGGCACTCACCTTCTCGACGTCGAAGGCGCCGCCGCGCTCGCGCCGCACGATCCGGTCGCCGGGCTCGAACACGCCAAGCGCCACGTCGCGGTCCGGCAGGATCACGGTGGTGGATTTGTTGAGGTGGACGAGAACGAGGCGGTCCTGCGCCAGGGAGGCGGCGGCCCAGCGCCGCAACTGTCCATGATACGGCTCGCGCCGCCAGGCATTGGGCTGTCCCGGATCGACCTGCACGTTCATGTTCTTCGTCACCGGATCGAGGGCGAGCACCATCTTCGCCCGTTCCGGCTTCCATTCCGGCCCCATCCAAGCCTCGGTCATCCAGAGGCAATGGAAGGCCCGGCAATGGTCAGGCCGCGTCGGATGGATGGCGCAGCCCCTGCCCTGCCTGGTGTGCCGGCACCATTGGCCGGCGACGCTCTCCACCGCCGGGACGTCGTAGACCTTGCAGCACAGGGTGCAGGTCCCGCAGGAGCGGCCGGGCGCCGGATGAGCCACGAAGGTTGCGGGGTCGAGCATGCGCGGGACAATCATGCGTAAAAAGGCGGAGACGGAACGGGTTTATGCGGGCGCACCGGGTCGCTAGTGTGGCACCGCGTGAACACGGGGCCGAACCGGCCCGATCCTCCAGGCAACGGCAGGCCCATGCTCTCGAACCTCGCGACCCGCGACGTCGAAACGCTGATCCATCCCTACACCAACCTCTCCACCTTCCGCGAGACCGGACCCCTGGTCCTGGAGCGCGGGCACGGCGTGTGGGTCTATGACAGCGACGGACGGCCCTATCTCGAAGGCATGGCGGGCCTCTGGTGCACCGCGCTCGGCTATTCGAACGAGGAACTGGTGGAGGCCGCGAGCGAACAGATGTCGCGCCTGCCCTTCACCCACCTGTTCTCGGGCCGCAGCCACGATCCGGCGATCGAGCTCGCGGAGACGCTGAAGGAGCTGATGCCGATCCCGACCTCGAAGATCTTCTTCACCTCGTCCGGGTCGGAGGCCAACGACACCCAGGTGAAGCTCACCTGGTACCTCAACAACGCGCTGGGCCGCCCGGCCAAGAAGAAGATCATCTCGCGGATCAAGGGCTATCACGGCGTCACCGTCGCCTCGGCCTCGATGACCGGGCTGCCCGCCAACCATGCCGATTGGGATCTGCCGCTTCCCGGCTTCCTGCATGTGGGCTGTCCGCACCATTACCGCTTCGCGGAAGCCGGCGAGACCGAGGAGGCGTTCTCCCAGCGCCTCGCCGACGAGCTCGAAGCCCTGATCCTGCGCGAGGGGCCGGACACCGTCGCGGCCTTCGTCGCCGAGCCGGTGATGGGGGCCGGCGGCGCCATCGCCCCGCCGTCCGGCTATTTCGAGAAGATCCAGGCGGTGCTCGACCGCTACGACGTGCGCTTCATCGCCGACGAGGTGATCTGCGGCTTCGGGCGCCTCGGCACCTGGTTCGGTTCCGAGGCGCTGGGCATGCGGCCCGACAGCCTGTCCTTCGCCAAGGCCGTGACCTCCGGTTACATGCCGCTGGGCGGCGTCAGCATCGACGAGCCGCTTTACAAGGCGCTGGTGTCGCAGAGCGCCAAGCTCGGCACGTTCGGGCACGGCACCACCTATTCCGGGCATCCCGTCGCCTGCGCCGTGGCGCTGAAGACCATCGAGATCTACAAGCGCGACCGCATCGTCGAGGGTGTCGCCGAGAAGGCACCGCATTTCCAGGCCCGTCTCTCGGCGCTGGCCGAGCATCCGATCGTTGGCGAGGCCCGCGGCATCGGGCTCATCGGCGGGCTGGAGATCGTCGCCGACAAGAACTCCAAGCGTCAGTACGATCCCAAGGCCGGCGTCGCCGCCCGTTGCGTCGCCTTCGCGCAGGCGGAGGGGCTGATCGTGCGATTTCTGGCGGGCGACAGGATCGCCGTCTGCCCTCCCCTCGTCATCTCGCCCGACGAGATCGACACGCTGTTCGACCGTCTCATCTGCGCCCTCGACCGCACCGAGGCCTGGATCGCCTCGGAAGGACTGACGGCGACGCCGTGAAGCGTTGTGCCACGAAAAAGTCCAGATCTGCTGCGGCGCATCCAAGGTGAGATTGCGCCGCGGCATTGTATTTTATATTTTGGTAATGTTTCCTCAGTGTGTTGCACATCACTCACCATGATCAGCCGTGAGCTTTACCCTGGTCAACTCGGGGTTAGCCTTAAGCTCCCGTTCATGATCCTTCGCCGCATATGGATCGCGTGCCGCACAGCGTCGGTCCGGGTCGAGCCCATCGAGGGTGCCCGAGAGACCGGCGTGAGCGCCCATCGGACGATCGAGGATCCGATGGCGTTCCGACACCGCGAAACAGGACCCGTTCCCATGTCCCGCCCCGACCAGAACCAACGCGAGGCCATTCCGTCGACGCGTCTCGCGTCCGGATTGGTACCCCACCGCGAAGGCTTCCGCCCCGTGGCACTCCCCGCCCTCGCCGCCGCCGTTCATGTCGCCGCAGCTGCGGCCAAGGACGCGGCCCTGAAGGTCGCCGCCCGCCGTCAGGCCTCCCGCTTCCAGCACGAGGACGCGCCCCTCGTCTGAGGCTGCCCGAGCCGTTTCGGGCTTGGTCGAACGAACTTGGCCGCGCCGGTTTCTTCCCCAGATAGGACGTCGAAGCCGCGCGGAATATGCTCCGGGCTTCCGCTTTAGGTCGGCCTTTGCGGTACGTGGTCGCCACGTCTCGGGCCGAGGCTCGGGGACGAAGCCATGCTGATCTTGCCGACGCGACGGCAGCTGCTGACGGGGATCGGCGCGACCACGGCCCTCGTGACGGCAACCGGGGCCTATGGCTTCGTGATCGAGCCGCGCCACAGGCTTGTCGTGACCCGCTACGCTCCGATGCTGCCGAACTGGACGGCTGGGCTGAACCTCACAGTGGCCGTCCTGGCGGATTTCCACGTGGGCGAGCCGACCATGCCGCTCGACCGGATCGCCGAGATCGTCGACGCGACGAACCGGCTCGAACCCGATCTCATCCTGCTCCTCGGCGATTATCCGTCAGGCCCCAGCGTGACGTCGCGCAAGGTGCCGCTCATCGACTTCGCCCGCGTCGTCGAGGGATTGCGGGCGCCGCTCGGCATCCACGCAATCCTCGGCAACCACGATTGGTGGGACGACAGAACGGCCCAGGCCACGCGGCGGGGTCCGGTCGAATCGCAGCGTGTTCTGGAAGCGCGCGGGATCCCGGTGATGGAGAATACGGTCCTGCGGCTCGTGAAAGACGGCCATCCGTTCTGGATCGCCGGTCTCGGAGACCAAGAGCCGTTCCTGCTGCGGGGCGATCGCAGGGGGCGGGACGATCTGCCCGGCACGCTGATGCAGGTCAACGACGACGCGCCGATCATCCTGATGGCGCACGAGCCCTGCATCTTTCCGAAAGTACCCGAACGCGTGTCCCTCACCCTGGCCGGCCACACCCATGGTGGCCAGATCCGGCTCTTCGGAACCTCGCCGCTGATCCCGTTCGTGCGCGGCAAGGACGTGTCCTACGGCCACATCGTCGCCGAGGGCCGGCACATGATCGTCTCCGGCGGCTTCGGCGTCAGCCGGGTCCCGATCCGCATCGGCGTGCCGCCGGAAATCGTCCTGCTCGAACTCGGAAAGGCTCTGCCAGGAACGGCAAGCGGGGCCCTGCGCCCCGCCTGACGAGACGTCGGACGCTACTTCTTGGCGCCGATGCTGACGGTGCCCTTGGTCGAGGGCGCTGCGGCGATCGTCTTCACGACGGGCTTCTTCGGCTTCTTCGCTTCGCGGCCACCGCGTGGTTTCTCAGTCGCCATGATCGTCTCCTTGGGTCGTCGGGAGCGGAGCATGGCACGAAACCGGCCGGCGAGCCCATGAAATTGTGGATCCGGAAGGACGCGGGGCGGTGTCCTCGTTCAAACCCGCGATACGACCGGAATCGGGTCCGCGATGGTGATCTCCGTCGGATCGATCCGGCAGCGATAGGCATGGATCTCGACCCCACCCGAAGCGGCCCTGGCAAAGGCCCGGTCGAAGGCCGGATCGAGGTCGCGGGCCACGTCGAACCGCTCGGCCTGCATCTGCACGACGATGATCAGCATGGCCCGGCCCCCCTCGGCGACGACCTCCGTCAGGTCGTCCATGTGCCGCGCGCTGCGGGCGGCGACGCAGTCTGGAAACTCGGCGAGGCCCGGCTCGCGCAGGAGGTGGCAGTTCTTCACTTCCGCATGGCACGGAGGGACATCCTCGCCGGTGGCCAGGAAATCGACCCGGCTGGCGCGGCCGTAGCGGACTTCCGGACGCAGCGACGCGTATCCCGCCAGCGGCGCGAGACGCCCGTCCGAGAAGGCCTCCGCGACCAGGGCGTTCGGCCTCATCGTGTTGATGCCGACCCATTGCAGGCCCCCTGGCAGATCGGCTTCCACCAGTTCCCATGAGAAGCCGAGCTTTCGTGCGGGATTGGTCGAGGCCGAGAGCAGGACGCGCGACCCGGGCAGGTTGAGGCCGAGCATGGCGCCCGGATTGGCGCAATGCGCCGTGACGAGACTGCCGTCCGCCAGTTCGATATCGGCGAGGAAACGCTTGTAACGCCGGACCAGCCGGCCCTCGATCAACGGCCCTGGAAACTTCATCGGCGGGAACTCGATTTTCGAGTGGACGGGTCCCGCCCTAGCAGCCGGCCCTGGTCCCGGCCAGGGACACCGCCATGGTCAGTTCGGCAGCGCCGCGCTACCTCGTCGTCATCGACAGCTCGCGCCCGCCCGGAACACGATGACCGAACCCACCTCCCCCGCCATCACCGCCGCCATCCTCGTCATCGGCGACGAGATCCTGTCGGGGCGGACCAAGGACAAGAACATCGGCACCATCGCCGATTACTGCACGGCCATTGGCATCGACCTCAGGCAGGTCCGAATCGTCCCCGACGAGGCGGCGGAGATCGTGGAGGCGGTCAACGCGCTGCGGGCGCGCTACACCTACCTCTTCACGACGGGCGGAATCGGCCCGACCCATGACGACATCACCGCCGATTGCGTGGCGGCGGCTTTCGGCGTCACTATCGACGTCGATCCGAGGGCGAAGGCCATGCTGCTGGAGCGGCACAAGCCCGAGGACCTCAACGAGGCGCGGCTGCGCATGGCGCGCATTCCCGCCGGTGCCGATCTCATCGCCAATCCGATCTCCAAGGCGCCGGGCTTTCGCATCGGCAACGTCTTCGTCATGGCCGGCGTGCCCGCCATCATGCAGGCCATGCTCGACCAGATCGGCCCGACCCTCGATACGGGCGCCCGAGTCCTGTCGGAGACGATCGAGGCCGGCAACCTGCCCGAAGGCAGCTACGCCTCGGCCCTGGCCGAGATCGCGAAGGCGCATCACAGCGTCTCCATCGGCTCCTATCCGTCGATGACGCAGCAGGGCTTCGCCAACCGCATCGTGGTGCGCGGCAAGGATGCCGAGGCGGTCGTGCGGGCTCAGGCCGAGGTGGAACGGCTGGTGGCGCGGCTGAAACAGGGAACCGCCGGCTGATTGGCCGTTTCCCTCTTCCAGGCCGGCGAAGAATCCGGCCACGATCGAGGAAATCCCGATGAGCCGGCAAGAGGACCGCCCCGCGGACACTTCCTCGGAGGGCGAGGCGGCATCCGAACAGGGTGTGGCGAGGCCCGACGCCTTCCTCCTCCACGAAGTCATTCGCAAGGAGGGCGACGAGGAGCTGCGGCGGACCGGCGGGGCGCTGTTCCTGTCGGCGATCGCCGCCGGCCTGACCATGGGCTTCTCGCTCATCGTGCCCGGCGTTCTGAAAGCCCACCTGCCGGAGGCGGCCTGGGCCGACCTCATCACCAGCATCGGCTACGCGACGGGCTTCCTCATCGTGGTGCTCGGCCGCCAGCAGCTCTTCACCGAGAACACCCTCACGCCGATCCTGCCGCTGCTGCATGACCGGAGCATCGCGACCCTGATGCGGGTCCTGCGGTTGTGGAGCATCGTCCTCGTCGGCAACATCCTGGCGACCGCGGCCATCGCCGCCGTGCTCGCCGGGACGGAGGCCTTTACCCCGCATGTCCGCGAAGCCTTCGTGACGATCAGCCATCACACGATCGAGGCGCCGTTCTGGACCACGACGATCAAGGCCGTGTTCGCCGGCTGGCTCATCGCACTGATGGTCTGGATGCTGCCGGCGACGGGAACGGCCGCGCCGTTCATCGTCATCCTGATGACGTGGCTCGTCTCGATGTGCGGCCTCGCCCATATCGTCGCCGGCTCGGTCGACACGTTCTATCTCGTCTTCACCGGCCATGCCTCCCTGGGCGATTACCTCTGGCGCTTCTTCGTTCCGACCCTCCTCGGCAACGTCTTCGGCGGCACCGCCCTGGTCGCGGTGCTGAACTTCGGACAGGTCGCGCCGGAGGTCGAGGAACAGAAGGCGGCCGACGGCGAGGCGTGAGCGTTCCGGATCGCAGGACGGATCACAGGAGACCGGCCGGGCCGAGATGAATACTTCCCGAGCGTAGGCGTGCGCTCCGGTTCAGTCGCCTCGGCCCAGGATGATCCGGTGCCGCGAACCCATGGCGGGTGCGGTCATCTCTCCGGAGACCTTCCGTGGCCCCAAACCCGTTCCCGTCGTCCACCAGGCGCCGCATGCCGCGAATCCTGTCCGGATTCGCCGCTCTGACGCTCTGCGCTCTGCCCGCCCTCGCCGCCGATTTCCCGGAACCGGGCCCCTACGGACCGCCGCGCGAATTCCAGGGTGAGCGGCGACCCCCGCCTCCGAACGCGGAGTTCGGTTTCGAGCGTGGGGCGCCGCGCACCATCGAGCCGTGCCGGACGGTGATCCGGCGGCGGCTGACGCCGGAGGGCGAGGAGGTGATGAAACGGGTGACGGTCTGTGAGGAGCGCCCCGAACGCCTGCCGTTCGAGCGGGAGGCCGAGGACGGATATCGCGAGCCGCGGCCTGTCCCGCCGAGATTGCTGCCGCCTCGCGGCATTCCGTCCGACTACGGGGCCGAGGATGGTCCAGGCAGGGACGGCGATGTGGATGGCCGCTCCGCAGAGCGGTTCTCCGGTGAGGATCGGCTCTCCGAAGAGCCGCCTCTCGATGGGCGCGGAACGGATCCGGGCTACTGAACCCCGTGTCGCGGGCGGGTTCGGTTCAGGCCCGGACGACGGGCTTGGCCTTCACGGCGGCGGCCAGTGCCTTCAGCTGGCGGTTGAGATCCGCCAGCTCGTTGAGGGCGATCGTCCGATGGCCGTCCTTGACCGCTCGCTCGATGTCGGCGACCTGCGCAGTCGCCATGCGCTTCAGTTCGGCGGCGAGTTGGTCCCGGGTCATCGGCGCTCCTGTCACGGCTCGGAATGGTCGGACCGTGATAGGCGCGCATGCTTAACCGAGGGTTCTCATACCCCTCATGTGCGCCAGGGATGGGCCGGCAGTTCCGTCGCACCGATGCTGCTGGCACCGGCCAGAGCGACCGCGTGGTCGTTCTCGACGCTGGACCCGCTGACGCCGATGGCGCCGGACATCTCGCCGTCCTTGTCGACGATCGGGATGCCGCCTGGGAAGGTGATCAGCCCTTCGTTGGAATGCTCGATGCCGAAGAGCGGGCCGCCCGGCTGCGACAGCTGGCCGATCTGCCCGGTCATCATGCCAAAGAACACCGAGGTCTTGGCCTTCTTCTGAGCGATGTCGATGGAGCCGACCCAGGCGCCGTCCATCCGGTAGAACGCCTTCAGGTTGCCGCCGGAATCGACCACGGCGATACACATCTGGGTATCGAGCTCCACGGCCTTGGCGCGGGCGGCCTCGATGGCTTTGTGGGCGTCTTCGATGGTCACGTGCATGGGCGTGTCTCCTTGGTGTCCCGCCCCGTTTCGGGTGCGGAAGCGCAAAAGCGTCAGGGATGGCGGATGGTTCCGGCATCGGCGCGGCGGATGAGCCACGTGACCGATGCGAAGGCGCCGAGCCAGGAGCCGAGGGCGGCGAACACCACGTAGAGCGCGTTCTGCGTGTAGCTGATCACCGCGAAGGCGGAGAGCAGGTACCAGATCGCGCTCCAATTGGCGGCGCGTATGCGCTGGCGGGCCCCGACGGCGGCGTTGAAGAAGACGTAGGCCGCATCGGTCACCGCCGTGGCGAGGACGACGCCCGCGGCGATGAGCGGATCGATGGACATGACCAGCATGGGCCGCCTTCCTCCATCGTGAAGCCGACCGCTCCGAGATGGAGCGACCGGCCGTGTCGTGTCGGCTGCGATCAGCTGGCGGCCATCGCGTTGGCCTTCTCGATCAGCGCCTCGGCCATGCGGATCGAGGCGATGTCGATGAGGCGGCCGTCGAGGGAGACGGCACCCTTGCCGGCTTTGGCGGCGTCTTCCATGGCCGCGAGGATGCGGCGGGCCTTGGTCACTTCGGCCTCGGAGGGGGTGAAGACGTCGTTGGCGAGATCGATCTGGCTCGGATGGATCGCCCACTTGCCCTCGTAGCCGAGAGCCGCGCAGCGGCGGGCGGCGGAGATGTAGCCGTCCGGATCGGAGAAGTCGCCGAACGGACCGTCGATCGGGCGCAGGCCGTAGGCGCGGCAGGCGACCATCATGCGGGCCTGGGCGAACAGCCACGGATCCTGCCAATGGGTCTGACGGTTGCCGGCCTCGTCCTTGTCGGTGAGCACGCTGTAATCGTGGTTCACGCCGCCGATCACCTGCGAGCGGGCGCGGGTCGAGGCGGCATAGTCGGCCACGCCGAAGGACATGGCTTCGAGGCGCTTCGAGGAGGTCGCGATGGCTTCCACGTTGGCCATGCCGAGTGCGGTCTCGATCAGCACTTCGAAGCCGATCTTCTTCTCGCGCTTCTTGGCCTGCTCGATCTGCGTCACCATCACGTCGATGGCGTAGACGTCGGCGGGCACGCCGACCTTGGGGATCAGGATCATGTCGAGGCGCGGACAGGCTTCGACGATGTCGACCACGTCGCGGTACATGTAGTGGGTGTCGAGACCGTTGATGCGGATCATCATGGTCTTGTTGCCCCAGTCGATCTCGTTGAGCGCCTGGATGATGTTCTTGCGGGCCTGCTCCTTGTCGTCGGGAGCGACCGCGTCTTCGAGGTCGAGGAAGATGACGTCGGCCTTCGAGCTGGCCGACTTCTCCATGAAGGTCGGGTTGGAGCCGGGAACGGCGAGTTCCGAGCGGTGAAGGCGCGGGGTGGCCTGCGGGATCAGGGTAAAGCTCATCGGGAAATCCTTCCTCTAAGTTCGTTTCTGGTCGTTGGTTGAGACCGCAAGAGCCGGTCCACATACCGGTCGGGATGCGCGTTTGCGCGAGCCCAGGGTCGTGGTCGACCCTCGGTATCCTTACAAATCCATCAGCCCGTCGCTCCGAAGCCGACGGCGATGCAGTTGATCGACAGCAGCAACGCGGATTTCACCGCCTCGCGCTTGTCCTCGTCCTCCTCGGCCCGGAACCGGCGCAGCAGCTCCACCTGCTCGCGGCTGACCTGGTTGATCGTCGGAAGCCGTCCGTTGAGGCGGTCGCGGAACTGCGGGTAGCGCTCGGCGAGTTCTCGGTCGCCGCTGACACGCAGGGCCATCTCGCGGGTCAGCTCGTACTCGGCCTCGATCAGCGGGAAGATGCTGTTGCGGGCGGCCTCGTCGGGCACGAGGCCGGCATAATCCTTGGCGATGGCGAGATCGACCATCAGCAGGGTCTTCTCGACCTCGTCGAGGATGAGGCGGAACGGCTTCGATTCGGCGAAGAGCCGCTTCAGCTGGGCCTCACCCTGCGCACCACGCACGTCGAGGAAACTCTTCAGGCCGGAGCCGACGCCGTACCAACCGGTGATGACGTGCCGGTTCTGCGACCAGGCGAAGACCCAGGGGATCGCGCGAAGATCCGCCAGGGACCGGGCGCCGAAGCGCCGCGCCGGACGCGAGCCGATATTCAGCAGCGCGATCTCGTCGAGGGGGCTCGCGGCCTGGAAATAGGTCACGAGGTCCGGATGCTGGATCAGGTTGACGTAAGCCGCGCGCGACGCGCCCGACAGCGCCTCCAGCGTGTCGTCGAACTCGTTGCGCGGGATCTTGGCCGCCTCGTGCTCCGATTTCAGTGCGTGATCGAAGACCGAGGAAGCCAGGAGCTCCATCTGATAGGCGGCGGTGCCGCGGTTGGCGTATTTGAACGAGACGACCTCACCCTGTTCGGTGGTGCGGAAACGCCCGTTGATCGACCCCGGCGGCTGGGCGGCGATGGCCCTCGCGGTGGGGGCACCCCCGCGGCTCACCGAGCCGCCGCGACCGTGGAAGAACGCGATCGGCACGCCGGACGACTTGCCGAGCTGGGTCAGCTTGTCCTGCGCCTTGTACAATTCCCAGTTCGAGGCGACGAAGCCGCCGTCCTTGTTCGAATCCGAGTAGCCGATCATCACCTCCTGGACCCCGCCCTGCCAGCGGGTGGAGCGGCGCACCACCGGGATCGAGAACAGCTCCTTCATGATCGCGGGCGCGGCGCGCAGGTCGTCGATGGTCTCGAACAGCGGCACGATCGGCAGGCAGCAGATCTCGGTGCCGCTGGCATCGAGGAAGTTGCCGGCCTCCTTGGCGAGCAGGTAGGCGCCGAGGATGTCGGGGACCGAGCGGGTCATCGACAGGATGAACGAGCCGAAGGCCTCGCGGTCGAGCTGCTCGCGCATTTCGCCGACGAGGGCGAAGGTCTCGAGCGTCTCGCGGGCATCGTCCGGCAGGCTCTCGAACGACCGCTCGCCCTTCATCGGCTTGGCGAGTTCCGAGAGCAGCCAGTTCTTCCACTCCGCCGATTCGAGGCCGGGCGGCGTCTTGTTCTGGCCGTTGGCCTGATGCCACAGCGCGTGGAGCGTCTTCGTGGTGCGGGTGGTGTTCTCGCGCAGGTCGAGGCGCACCGTGGAGAAACGGAAGATCTCGACCATGCGGCGCACCGGCCGCACCAGGTCGGTCGCCAGGGACGGGCAATTGGCGTCGCTGAGGCCGGCCTCGAGATGGCGCAGGTCGTTGATGAGGCCGTCCGCGCTCGGATAATCCGGCCCGCTGGCGCGCTGCCCCTTGTTGCGGGTGATCGTCGCCTCGAGCTTGCGCAGGATGCAGGTGAGGAACTGGCGGTAGGCCTCGCCGGGGTTGCGGCTGGTGATGGCGCGCCCGTCCCCGCTCTCGGCGAGAAGCTGGGCGAGTTCGGACTTGAACGTCTCAGGCACCGGCAGCGAGCGCTCGGTGAGAGAGAGCGTGCGGCCCAGCGCGGTGACGCCGTCGCGGTAGCGCCGCAGGGAGGCGAGCGCGTTGCGCTGGAGCGTAGCGCGGGTCACCGACGAGGTGACGTAGGGATTGCCGTCGCGGTCGCCGCCGATCCATGAGCCGAACTGGAAGAAGGCGGGGACTTCGAACTTCTCGTCCGGATAGTATTCGGCCAGCGATTCCTCGAGCGAGTAGAGCACCTCGGGAAGCATCTCGAAGAGCGTCTCGTCGAAGAAGTGCAGGCCCCAGGCGACTTCGCGCTCGACGGTGGCCTTCTCCAGATGGAGCTCGCCGGTCATCCAGACGAGTTCGATCTGGTCGCGCAGCTCGTTCATCAGGCCGTTGCGCTCGCGCTCGGTCCAGCGCGGCAATTCGAGCTCGCGCAGGACGAGGTAGATGCGTCGGAACTTCTCGAGCACCGTCACGCGCTTGCCCTCGGTGGGGTGAGCCGTGATCGTCGGGCGGATGCGCAGATCCTTCAGCAGGGCGTGGATCTCGGGCGCCTTGATGCCGTTCTTCACCGCTTCCGCCAGGACCGCGCTGAAGCTGCCACCGAGCTCCGCCCGTCCTTTCGTCCGCTCCAGGTGCCTACGCCGGCGCATGGCGGCGTTCTGCTCGGCGATGGAGAGGAGCTGGAACCAGATGCCCTGCACCTGGAGGGCGCGGGCGAGGAGTTCGGGCGAGAATTCGGAGATGTTGGCCTTGCCCAGAAGCACGGCCTCCAGTTCCGGCTCGTGCCGGCGGGCGACTTCGAGCAGGGCGTGGAACAGGATGTCGAGTGCTTCCTTCGACGACGTGCCGGTGATGACCGGCGGCGCGAAGGTATGGTCGAGCGACCCGACCGGGGCGTGGAGGGTATCGGTCATCGGATGGCCACCTCGAACAGAGTTGAGCCGATGGCCGCTGGGGACGCGCGGGCAACGGTAATGAAGCGAGCCGCCCCGGCAGCGTGGGACGCCGCGCCGGAGCGATCAAGGGGTAGTTTCTGTGGACGATCCATCTCCCCGGACGCCCGTAGCGAAGCGGAGGGCGCCCAGGAAAGAGCGGCGTCTCAGGCGGCGAGCTTGCGCATGACCTGCTCGACCGTCGAGCCGAAATCGCCGGGGCTGGGGGCGACCGTCAGGCCATAGGAGCGCATGATCTCGGCCTTCTCGGCGGCGCTGTCGCCGGTGGCGGAGATGATGGCGCCGGCATGGCCCATGCGGCGGCCCTTCGGGGCGGTGAGACCGGCGACGAAACCGATGACGGGCTTCGTCATGTTCTCCTTGATCCAGGCCGAGGCCTCGGCCTCCTGCGGTCCGCCGATCTCGCCGATCATCAGCACCGCCTTGGTCTCGGGATCCTGCTCGAACAGGGCGAGATGGTCGAGGAAGGACGAACCGTTGATCGGATCTCCGCCGATACCCACCGAGGTGGTGATGCCGATGCCCTTTTCCTTCATCTGCGCGGCCGCCTCGTAACCGAGGGTGCCCGAGCGCGAGATGACGCCGACATTACCCTTGAGGTAGATGTGGCCGGGCATGATGCCGAGCATCGACTTGCCGGGCGAGATGATGCCGGCGCAGTTCGGGCCCACCACCATGGTGCGCTTGTCCTTGGGGTAGCGGCGCAGATAGCGCTTCACCCGCATCATGTCCTGGGCCGGGATGCCGTCGGTGATCGAGCAGATCAGCGCGAGGCCGGCATCGGCCCCTTCCATGATCGCGTCGGCCGCGAAGGGCGGAGCGACGAAGGTGATCGAGGTGGTGGCGCCGGTGGCCTCCACGGCCTCCTTGACGGTGTTGAACACCGGCACGCCGAGATGGGTCTTGCCACCCTTGCCAGGGGTGACGCCGCCGACGACGTTGGAACCGTATTCCAGCATCTCCTTGGCGTGGAACGTACCCTTATCGCCGGTGATGCCCTGGACGATGATCGGGGTCTTCTCGTCGATCAGAATGCTCATGACGTATCCTCCCCTCGTCTCAGTGTTGGCGCTTGGCGGCGTCGCAGGCGGCGACGGCCTTCGTGGCGGCGTCCGACAGGCTGTCGGCGGTGATGAGGTCGAGGCCGCTCTCGGCCAGGATCTTCTTGCCCGCCTCCACGTTCGTGCCGGCGAGCCGGACGATGAGCGGGACGTCGATCTTCACTTCCTTCGCCGCCTGGATCACGCCCTGGGCGACCCAGTCGCAGCGGTTGATGCCGGCGAAGATGTTGACGAGGATCGCCTTGACGTTGCGATCCGACAGGACGAGGCGGAAGGCCGTCGCGACGCGGTCGGGCGAAGCGCCGCCGCCGACGTCGAGGAAGTTCGCCGGCTCGCCGCCCGCGTGCTTGATCATGTCCATGGTGGCCATGGCCAGACCCGCACCGTTGACGATGCAGCCGATCTCGCCGTCGAGGCCGATGTAGCTGAGGTTGTGCTCGGCGGCCTGGGCCTCGCGCGGATCGCCCTGCGAGGGATCGTGCATGTCGGCGATGTTGCGCCGGCGGAACATGGCGTTGTCGTCGAAGGACATCTTGGCATCGAGCGCCAGGACGCGGTCGTCCTTGGTGACGACGAGGGGGTTGATCTCCAGCATGGTGCCGTCGCAATCGCGGAACGCCCGGTAGGCGTTCATGATCGTCTTCACGGCAGCGGAGACCTGCTTGATGTTCAGGCCGAGCTGGAAGGCGATCTCGCGGGCCTGGAATTGCTGCAGGCCGACGGCGGGCTCGACCACGACCTGGATCAGGGCCTCGGGCTCGTTGGCCGCGATCTCCTCGATATCCATGCCGCCGCGCTGCGAGGCGATGACGCGCACGCGCTCGGCCTTACGGTCGAGGACGTAGCCGAGATAGAGCTCGCGCTCGAACGGATCCGCGGTCTCGATGTAGACGCGCTGGACCGGCTTGCCCTCGGGCCCGGTCTGCAGGGTGACGAGACGCTTGCCGAGGAGATCCTTGGCCGCGTCGCGGACCTCGTTATAGGTCCGGCACAGCTTGATCCCGCCGGCCTTGCCGCGGGCGCCGGCATGGATCTGAGCTTTCACCGCCCAGAACGAGCCACCGAGCTCGGTGGCGGCGTAGACTGCCTGGTCGGGGCTGAAGGCCACCGCGCCCTTCGGAACCGCCACGCCGAATCCGGCGAGCAGCTCCTTGGCTTGATACTCATGCACGTCCATGTGCGTTCTCCTTGGCGCTTTTCCCTGGGACAGACACTCTCGTAAATTTCACTTCACGGAAAGAGCTTCTGTTGTAATATTTTTTTACATTCTCATTCACTCCGCCTTTAAAGGCGGCCGGAATGTATTTTTTAGACGAAAAGGCCGGCTGAGTTTGTTCTCGCCGGCCTGTCGTTCTTCTTAGTTCACCTTGGCCTTCACGACCTCATAGATCTTTTCGTTCAATGGCCCGGCCGGCCCGAGCAACTCTTCGAGTTGCTTCAGGCGTTCCTCGGCAAAGCCACGATCGTCCAGGCCCTTGGCGTTGACATAGACGTTGAGCGCGGCACTGCGCAGGCCGGCATGGGCCGAGAGGACCGCGACCCCGGCATCGGAGATGACATTGAGGTTGCCCTTCTCCGCCACCGCCTCGGCGAGGTCGATGACCTGGCGGCAGGCGCGGCAACAGGCGAGCGGCACGTCGGTGGCGACCTTGAGAACCTCTTGGATCTTGGCGGCGCGGGCCGTCTTCTCCTCGTCGGTACCCTTCGGCAGTCCGTAGGCGGCCATGACGGCGTCGAAAGCCTCGACGTCGTCGGCGATCATGCCGGTGAGCTCTGCGCGGAGTGCTTCGGACTTGCCGAGGATCTCCTTCAGATCGCCCTCGACCTCGACGTACTTCTTCTTTCCGATGGTGAGGTTGCACACCATGCTGAGCAGCGCGGCGCCCATGGCGCCCGAGATGGCGGCGGCTCCGCCGCCACCGGGGGTCGGGGCCGAGCTCGCGAGTCCGTCGAGGAAGCCCTGGATGGTCTCGTTGGCGGGCGAAGTCTTATCGGTCATGGGTCAGGCCATCTTCTTGGCGAGGGCGTAGATCTCCTCGGCATCGAACACCTGCTCGGTGTTCTCGAAGAGCTGGCCGACGCAGGCGCGATGGAGCTTGAGCTTCAGGCCGCCGATGCCGAGTGCACCGAACACCTTCTTGCCATGGCGCTCCTTGCCCTTGTCCATGGCCTCGATGCCGCCGAAGCCGAGGGGCGGCTGGGCGTTGTAATCGGCGATGAACTCGATGCTGGCCTCGTCCTTCCAATCGGCTTCGGCAAGAAGCTCGAGGCCGATGGCGCCAGCGGAGAAGACCAGGTTCTGGCCCTTGACGATGGCGGCGCGCGAGGCGGCGTCCGGCGTCGCGGCGGCGCTGATGTTGACCTTGAAACGCTTGTTGATGGCGTCCGCGGCGGCCTGAGCCTTGTCGAGCGAACGACCGCACAGGACGACTGTGGCGCCTTCCTGCGCCAGAAGGGCGGCCGAGCGCATGCCGACCGGGCCGGTGCCGGCCAGAACAACGGCCTTCTTGCCCTGGAGCGAACCGGCGGCCTTCTGCACCAGCGCGACGCCGGCGGCGGCGGTGGTGTTGGAGCCGTTGGAATCCAGCATGATCGAGACGCGGAACGGGCCGAAGAAGCGCTTCTTCACCGCTTCGAACACGGCCTCGCCGGCCGCCATGCTGCCTCCGCCGACGAAGATTGCGGTGGACTTCTTCTCGGAGCCGCCGCGGGTGTAGATCGTGCCGTCCACCAGGGCGCCGACATTCTCGGGCGTCACGTTGCCGTAACCGGTGATGCGATCGGCTCCGCCATCGTAACCGACGACCACATCGAACACGCTCGGAACGGTGTCGGTGTCGAATTGGAACAGCAGCTTCTTCGTCATGTCCTGTTTCCTCTGCCCGCGACTCTGCGCGGTTGGCGTATGATCGGCGCGTCTGCGCAGAGCCGCGCTGGTGTCATTCCCCGTCATTCCGGTGCGCCGGGCGCACCAGAAATCCGGACACTCCGTCGGTGCAGGCTCGCTCGGCGTCCGCGATCCCGGAATGACGTCGGCTCCCGTGAGCCCTGTCTTCTGGCGTGAAGCCCGAGCTTCACACCACGTTCTGCGGCTTGCCCGCCACGTAGGCTTCGACATTGTCGACGAGCTGGTCGGCCAGGATCTGCATGGCCTCCTTGCTCGCCCAGGCCACGTGCGGCGTGACGATGAGGTTCGGCAGGTCGAGCTCGCACAGGATGTTGCCGTTCTTCGGCGGCTCGGTCACCACCACGTCGAAGCCGGCGCCGCCGATCGTGCCGGCCTTGAGGGCTTCGGCGAGGGCTTCCTCGTCGACGAGACCGCCGCGGGCGGTGTTGATGAGGATGGCGTGCTTCTTCATCTTCGCGAGCTGCTCGGCGCCGATCATGTTCCGGGTTTCCGGGGTCAGCGGCGCGTGCAGGGTGATGACGTCGGATTCCCTCAGGATCGTCTCGAAGTCCACGAGGCCTTCCTGCGGGAACACGTCGTAGGCGATGACCTTCATGCCGAGCGCTTCGGCGCGCTTGGCGATGGACTTGCCCAGCGCCCCGTAGCCGACGATGCCCAGCGTCGAGCCGGCGATGTCGTGGATCGGGTAGTCGAAGTAGCAGAACTGGGTGGACTTCGCCCAATCGCCCCGGCGCACCGAGTTCGCATAGGGCACGATGGCGCGCCGCAGGGCGAACATCAGGCCGATCACGTGCTCGGGCACGGTGTTGAAGGCGTAGTTGCGGATGTTGACGACGGTGATGCCGAGTTCCTTGGCGACCGCCTTGTCGACGACATCGGTGCCGGTGGCGGCCACCGCGATGAGCTTGAGGTCGGGCAGCTGCTTCAACGTCTCGGCGCGCATGGGCACCTTGTTGATCAGAGCGATCTCGGCGCCCTTCAGGCGCTCGACGATCTCTTCCGGCGTCCAGGTCGACTCGTACTCGGTATATTCGTGCGGGAAATTGAATTCACGCACCTTGGCGTCGAGGGATTCACGGTCGAGGAAGACGATTTTGTGCGCCATTGGAACCCTCAAGCGACGTTCCGCGCCGAGCGCGGCGTTACGCGATACACGCTTCTATAGACGATGCCCCGGGGCCGGCGAGACGCCGGCCCCGGGAAACAGCTTCGATCAGGACTTCGCGAGCGGGTTTTCGCGCAGGTAGCTGGACGCGGCGGCGACGCCGGATCCCGGCTGCACCTTCACGCCGTTGTCGAGCATGGCCATTTCCGCGCCGGCGATGGCGCCGAGGAGCGAGAGCTCGTTCAGGTCACCGACGTGGCCGATGCGGAACACCTTGCCGGCCACCTGGCTCAGACCCGCGCCGAGGGCGAGGTTGTAGCGCACGAAGGCGTGCTTGATGATCGCGGCGGCGTCGACACCCTCGGGGACGAGGATGGCGGTCACCGTGTCCGAGTTCCACTTGGCTTCCTTGGCGCAGGTCTTGAGACCCCAGGCCGCCACGGCCTGACGGGTCGCCTCGGCGAGCACGGCATGGCGATGGTAGACGTTCTCGAGACCCTCTTCCCGGAGGCAGGCGAGCGCCTCGCGCAGGCCGTAGAGGAGCGGCAGGGCGGGGGTGTAGGGGAAGTAGCCGGCGCCGTTCTGCTTCTGGTGGTCGGCCCAGTCGAAGTAGACATGCGCGAGGCGGTCGTTCGGACCCGAAGACGACTCGGCGGCCTTCAGAGCCTTCTGGCTGACGCAGATCACGCCGAGACCGGCGGGGAGCATCAGGCCCTTCTGCGAGCCGGCGATGGCGCAATCGACCTTCCACTCGTCGGCGTAGAACGGCAGCGAGCCGATGGAGGACACGCCGTCGACGAAGAGCAGCGCCGGGTGACCGGCCGCGTCGATCGCCTTGCGCACGGCACCGATGTCGCTGGTGACGCCCGTGGCGGTCTCGTTATGGACCGTCATGACGGCCTTGATCTCGTGGTTCGTGTCGGCGCGCAGCGCCTCTTCGATCCGCTGCGGGTTCGCACCCGTGCCCCACTCTTCTTCCTGAACGATCACGTTCAGGCCGAGGCGCTGGGCCATGTCGATCCAGAGGTGGCTGAACTGGCCGAAGCGCGAGGTCAGGACCTTGTCGCCGCGATGGAGCGTGTTGGTCAGCGCGGATTCCCAGATGCCGGTCCCGGAGGCGGGGAACAGGAAGATCGTGCCGTCCTTGGAGCCGAAGACCGCCTTGGTCTCTTCGAACAGCGGCTTGGTCAGCGTCGGGAAATCGACCGAACGGTGATCCTCCGAAGGAACGATCATCGCCCGCTGCACGCGGTCGGGGATGTTCGTCGGGCCCGGAACGAACAGATGATTACGACCCGGTCGTCTCGTTGCCGCCATGTTGTGTCTCCGGTTCTTCTTCAGGTCGCGTGCACGCATCGTGCGACGCTTGGATCGAATACGGTGTTCCGAGCTCGCGACCCGGCCTGGGTCGGTGCCGGTACGACGCTCAAGCTTTGAGGGAGATACGACGGTTCGGCCGGAATGCCCGGCCACCGCCTGTCCGACTGGATACGATGACATGGTTCGCAGCCGTTGACGGACGGGGTGCGACCCGCCCCGCACCATCACCGATGAATGCGGGTAGCGGAACGCGCCACGCGACCGTCTTCGACTGGATCAAGCCTCTCTCCATTGGCCAGGGCGCGCGATGGTTGCACGCTTCCATGGCCGTGGACGTCGTTTCTCACCTCGTCGGCAACCTTGATTTCGCCTCGTGCGGGCTCCGGATACGCGCCTTTCCGGCGCGATACGGTGGGTCACCTTGTTCACGACTATGCCGGGGTTCGCCCAGGAAGGAAAACGTAAAAAACTTCGCGGCCACTCAAAAAATTTGTGGCGCAGCGCAACATCGCCACGATGAATTTAAGCGACGACCCCGCCTCGCCCGGCGATGCGCGTCATCAAACTGATACGGGAATCCGGTTTGGCTCAAGGCACCGAAGCAGTTCGGAGAGGGCCGTGGGCGAAGATACAGAGAAGACGATCCGCGTCCGGACGCTCTTCCTGTCCGATATGCATCTGGGCACGAAGGGTTGCCAGGCAGGGCTGCTGCTGGACTTTCTGCGCGACTACGACGCGGACGAGATCTACCTCGTCGGCGACATCGTCGACGGGTGGCAGCTGAAATCGGGCTGGTTCTGGCCGCAGAGCCACAACGACGTGGTCCAGAAGCTGCTGCGCAAGGTGCGCAAGGGCTCGACGCTGGTCTACATCCCCGGCAACCACGACGAGTTCCTGCGCGATTATCTCGGTATGACCTTCGGCGGGATCGAGGTCGTCGACGATCGCATCCACGTGGCCGCCGACGGCAAGCGCTACCTCGTCATCCACGGCGACCAGTTCGACATGGTCGTCCGGCACGCCAAATGGATCGCCTTCCTCGGTGACGGCGCCTACACGTTCGCGCTCTTCATCAATACGCATCTGAACACCATCCGGCGGCGCCTGGGCCTCGCCTACTGGTCGCTCTCGGCCTGGGCGAAGCTGAAGGTGAAGAACGCCGTCAACTTCATCGGCAAGTTCGAGGAGTTGCTCAGCGCCGAAGCCAAGCGTGTCGGCGCCGACGGCGTGATCTGCGGCCATATCCACCATGCCGCCCACCGCCAGATCGCCGGATTGATCTATCTCAATACCGGGGACTGGGTAGAATCCTGCACCGCCATCGTCGAGCATTACGACGGGACCATGGAGGTGCTGCATTACCCGAGCGTCCTGCGGGCGCGCGCCGCCGCCGAGGAGGCGGAGAGAAACACGATCCTGACCGATCCCGCCCGGGCGGTCGCGTGAGGCTGCTGATCGCGACCGACGCCTGGCATCCGCAGGTCAACGGTGTCGTGCGCTCCCTGGAGAACATGGCGGCGGCCGGCCGGGATCTCGGCTTCGAGACGGTGTTCCTGACCCATCAGGATTTCGCGTCGGTGCCGCTTCCGGGCTATCCGGAAATCCGCCTCTCCTATGCCACGAGGGGCAAGGTCGCCCGCCTCTGGTCCGATCTCGCCCCGACCCATGTCCATGTGGCCACCGAGGGGACCGTGGGCTACGCCACCCGGCGCTACTGCCTGGCACATGGCCGCCCGTTCACCACGAGCTACCACACCCGCTTCCCCGAATACCTCGCCGCCCGGGCGCCCGTCCCGGAGAGCTGGAGCTATGCCTGGCTGCGGCGCTTCCACGGTGCCGCCAGCGGGACCATGGTCTCGACGCCCTCCCTCGAACGCGACCTCGCCTCGCGCGGGTTCCGCAACCTGATGCGCTGGACGCGGGGGGTCGATACGGATCTCTTCCGTCCCGCCCTCCCCGACGAGTCGCGTCCCGAGGCCCTGGCTGGGCTCCCCGGACCCTTCTTCCTGTTCGTGGGGCGGCTGGCGGTGGAGAAGAACGTCTCCGCTTTCCTCGATCTCGACCTGCCCGGCACCAAAGTCGTGGTCGGCGACGGGCCGGACAGGCCGCGCCTCGAAAGCCTGCATCCCCGGGCGCGCTTCCTCGGCACCCTCACGGGGGCGGCCCTGGCGAGGATCTACGCGGCGGCGGACGTGTTCGTGTTCCCGAGCCTCACCGACACGTTCGGCATCGTGCTGCTCGAAGCCCTCGCCTGCGGCGTGCCGGTGGCGGCCTATCCGGTGACCGGACCACTCGATGTCATCGGCGAGACCGGGGCCGGCGTGCTCGGGACCGATCTGCGCGAGGCGGCCCTGGCGGCCCTCGCCATCTCGCGCGAGCGCTGCCGCCAGGAAGCCCTGCGCTACACCTGGGGCGAGAGCGCGCGCCAGTTCTTCACCAACATCTCCCTGGCCCATGGCACCGGCCTTCCCACGCCGAGGCGGCGGACCTTCCGGGCTGCTCCGGCGGTGTAGGGCGTCGGCCGGAAAGGCGGATGGGGAGGGGGTGACGCGGCGGGCCTTACGGTGCGAAGGTGCCGCCGCCATCCGAGGCGCTTCGCGCGATCGTCTCCGTGACGAGCGGATGTCGCCAAGTTCACTCAGCCGGGCCCAGAATGAGACCGTTCGCCGACCCCGCTTCCGCGACCCTCCCGGCTCTGATCGGTTGCGACGAGGTCGGGCGCGGCGCCCTGTGCGGTCCCGTCGTGGTAGCGGCGGTCTGGTTCGATCCGGCCGTCTTCCCGGCTTCCGTCCTCGCCTGTCTCGACGACAGCAAGAAGCTCGACCGACCGACCCGCGAACGTCTGACTCCGCTGATCCGCCAGCACGCCGAAGTCGCGGTCGCGGCCGGCTCCCGAGAGCTCGTGGACCGGATCAACGTGCGCGCCGCGACCCTCGACGCCATGCGCCGGGCGGTTGAGAAGCTCGGGCTCGACGCTCCCGTGGCGGTGGACGGGCGGGACGGCATTCCGGGCCTGTCCCTTCCGTGCCGGGCCGTGATCGGCGGCGACCGGCTCGTGCCACAGATCGCGGCCGCCTCGATCGTCGCCAAGTGTCTCCGCGACGATCTCATGCGCGCCCTGGCGAGGCGGCATCCGGCCTATGCCTGGGACCGCAACGTCGGCTACGGCACCGCGGCCCATCTCGCCGGTCTCGCCAGTCTCGGCCGCTCCGCGCATCACCGGGTGAGCTTCACCCGGCGCTACGCTCCCCCCTCGCCCGCCCTCACAGCAGGCTGAGCTGGGCCCCCTTGGCGGCCGTGGGCGTGAACAGATCCGTGCGCAGCGCGAGGCGCGCGTCGGCATAGCCGAGGCGCTGCTTCGCCAATCGCATGCGCTGACCGATGAGATCGGCATAGGCGCCGCTGCCGGTCATCCGTCGGCCGAACGCGGCATCGTAGGCCTTGCCGCCGCGGGCCTGCCGGACCAGCGACATCACGTGGTTGCGGCGCCCCGGATAATGCTCGGCGAACCAGTCGTTGACGAGGTCGTCGAGTTCGAGGGGCAGCCGCAGGAGGACATGGCGGGCCTCCACGGCCCCGCATTCGCGCGCCCGCTCCAGCACCGCCTCGATCTCGTGGTCGTTCAGCGACGGGATCACCGGCGCCATCATCACCATGACCGGGATGCCGGCACGGCTCAGCTGACGGATCGCCTCGAGGCGACGGGCCGGATGGGGAGCGCGCGGCTCCATCCGGCGGGCCAGCATCGGATCGAGGGTCGTCACCGACATCGCCACCTTGACGAGGCCGAGTTCGGCCATCGGCGCCAGGATGTCGATGTCGCGGACGACGAGGTTCGACTTGGTGACGATGCCGACCGGATGGCGGAAGCGCGCCAGCACGCCGAGGACGGCGCGGGTGATGCCGTGGCCGCGCTCGATCGGCTGGTACGGGTCCGTGGCCGTACCGAGAGCGATGGTCTGCGGAATGTAGCCCTTGGCCGACAATTCTCGTTCCAGCAGCTCCGCAGCGTCCGGCTTGTGGAAGAGCCTCGTCTCGAAATCGATGCCGGGGGAGAGACCGACATAGGCGTGGTTGGGCCGGGCGAAGCAGTAGATGCAACCGTGCTCGCAGCCGCGATAGGGATTGATCGAACGATCGAACGGCAGGTCAGGCGAGGTGTTGCGCGTGAGGATGGTGCGCGCCCGCTCGGGCACATCCTCGGTGCGCAGGCGCGGGAGTTCATCGTCCGAATCCCAGCCGTCATCGAACGCTTCGCGCCGGGCGGGCTCGTAGCGGCCGGCGGGATTGGCCGTGGCACCGCGCCCCTTCCGCATATCGGCCGGACGGGCACTTGCCGCGAGCCGCTGACCGGGCGCTCCGACCCCGTCTCCAGCGGCCTTCACCGCTCCGACCAGACCGCCAGCTCGGTCCCGGCCGGGTCTCTGAAATGAAACCGGCGTCCCCCAGGGAAAGCGAAGATCGCCGCGACGACCGTGCCTCCCGCCGCTTCGACCCGAGCCTGCATCGCTTCGAGGTCCTGAGCGTAGAGTACGGGTAGCGGCACCCGCACCGCCTTCGCTTCGTCGGCATCGAAGCCGCCCTCGAGCCCCTGGTCGAAGGCGGCGTAGCCAGGTCCGTAATCCGTGAAGGTCCAGCCGAAGGCCGTCCCGTAGAATTCCTTCACCGCATCGATGCCGCGCCCGGGCAGTTCGAGATAATCGATCTTGCCGTCCTGTCGCATGCGAGCGTCTCCGGTGATCCAACGGAATGCGACTCTAAGGCCGCCAGCCACAGCATCACGCTGCAGACACCGTGCTTTCGATGTGAACATATCAGGAACGCATGAGCTTTGACTGCCCTTATTTCGTGCAATCGTTGGCTTATCCCGTCGGAGCACGGATTCTCGCGATCCTTTCTCCGGCTTTCGGCTTCTCCGGCGCCGAAAATACGGTATGCGCGCGCATGATTTCGGCACTGATCCATGTTGCGAGGCCGGGCGACCCCGACGTGGTCGACCAGCTCGCCGATACGCTGGGGGCTCTCGTGGAGGGCGTCGCCGCCGGCCTCGTCGGCGATGCCGTGATCATCGCGCCCGCGCACAATGCGGCGCTCGACGCGGTCGCCGAGGCCACCGGCGCAACCTTCGTCACGCGGGCGGGGGGCACGGCGCCATGGTCGGCCGGCGCGAAGTCGGCGCGGCGCGAATGGGTGCTCTGCCTCGAAGCCGGCGACGTGCCGGCGGAGGGCTGGATTCGCACGATCGATCGCTTCATCGGCACGGCTCGGCCTGAGATCGTCCTCGGACGCCTGCGTCGTCCCCATGCCGGTCTGCCGGCGCGCCTCGCTGCGCAGGGCGAATCGGTCATCGGGGTGCGTTCTCCGCGAGCCGGGGACCTCGTCCGCCGCGAGCGGCTGACCTCCGGCGTCGTCTTCACCCCCCGACTGCGGCCGCGACCCGTGAACGTGCGGCTCGACAGAGGCTGATCAGACCGGGATCGAGGCCCCGCGCCGCAGGTGCTCGTCGAGCCGCGGCATGATCTCGACGAAGTTGCAGGGCCGGTGCCGGTAGTCGAGCTGGGCCGCGAGGATACCGTCCCAGGCATCGCGGCAGGCGCCGGGCGAGCCTGGAAGGACGAAGACGAAGGTCGCGTTGGCGAGCCCCGCCGTCGCCCGCGACTGGAGCGTCGAGGTTCCGATCTTGTCGTAGGAAATGCGGTGGAACACCGCCGAGAAGCCGTCCATCCGCTTCTCGAACAGGGGCTCGATGGCCTCGGGGGTGACGTCGCGCCCGGTGAAGCCGGTGCCGCCGGTGGTGATCACCACGTCGACGGCGGGGTCCCTCATCCAGGTTTCCACCTGGGCGCGGATCGCGGAGACCTCGTCGGGCACGATGGACCGGCCGGCGAGGCTGTGGCCGGCCGCCACGAGGCGCTCGCACAGCGTGTCGCCCGATCGGTCGTCCTCGGCGACGCGCGTGTCGGAGACGGTCAGCACCGCAATGGAGAGCGGGATGAAGCGACGGGTCTTGTCTGCGGCGACCATGGATTGCGGCTTTCAGCTCGGCGATGCCGGCGGATTCTAGCCGCGAATGAGGGGGCGGGTCGATCCCGCCGCTACAGCTTCGCGGTCCGCTCCGGCGAGATGCGGCCGCGGGCGATGTCGAGGAGAGCCGTGAGGTTGCCGGCCAGCCGGCCACGCCGGTCGATATAGGGCTCGGGCCTGAGCGAGCGCACCACGTTGGCCGCGACGTTGCGCGCCATCAGTTTGCCGAGGAACGGCACCGGCAGCGTTCCCTTCCTCATCAGGTAGACCGAATTCGCGACCTGGGAATAGCCGACGCGCTTGCCCCGCTCGCGCCCGGTCTTGTTGCCGAGATGGACGCCCCAGAGGGCATCCGCCCGCGCCGTGAGGCCCCTGCGCGCCACCTGTCCGCCGAAATCGGAATCCTCCAGCCAGGCATAGAGCGGAAGCCGCTCGTCGAAACCCAGGCCTGCGATGGCGCTGGTCCTGAACGCCATGTTGCAGCCGTAGGGCCCGATTCCCTCGTGCAAGCCGTCATCGCCATCCTCTCCGTGACCGTCCTCCTCGGTCACAACCCGCAATCCTTCGCCGCGATCGATGCCGGGAGATTTGGCGCCGTCGGCGAGGACACGCCCGGTGAGACAGACGACATCGGGCCGCGCCCGGAAGGTCGCTGCCATCTGTTCGAGCCAGAAATGCGAGGGGATGAAGTCGTCGTCAAAGAAGGCGACATAGTCGTAGCGCCCACCGGCCAGCGCGAGACCGTCGTTGCGCTGATGCGCGCTGCCGGTCCGGCCGACCCGTGCGGTCAATCCGGGACCATCCTCCAACCCGCCGAGATCGTCCGTTTCGGATCCCACGATGACGATGTGGTCGGGCGCTCGGCTCTGGCTCTGCAGGAGCATGACGAGCCCTCGAACCAGGGCCGGTCGCCCGCGGGTCGCGATGATGACGGCGATCGTCTCGGTCGGGGACATGGTGGAGCGCTGCCTCGCATCGCCGAATCCAGCCCATTCGCGAGAAATGGGCGGTCGGCCTCGTCCGCGATCCTTGGCGCTCCAGGGTTGAATCGACCGTTACGCGGCGGCGCTCCGCTACCTTTCGCGCGGACGGTCTGAGTCTATGCTTTCGGAATCCTCATCGGCGTCGCTGCGATCGTCACGAAATGGATCGGGAACATCCTGCCCGGCTCAGTTGCGGGCCGCCCGGAAGGTGTCGCAGGACTTGGTCTGGCCGCTCTTGTAGCCGGTCATGAACCACCGCATCCGCTGCTCGGACGATCCGTGCGTGAACGAATCCGGCACGGCGTAGCCCTGCGACTGCTTCTGCAGCTTGTCGTCGCCGATGGCGCTCGCCGCCTGCATCGCTTCCTCGATGTCGCCCGGTTCGAGCGAGTTGTACTTGTCGTTGGAGTTCTTGGCCCAGACGCCGGCGAGGCAATCTGCCATCAGTTCGACGCGGACGGACAGCTGGTTCGACTCGACCTTGCTGGAGGCCGCCTGCTGGCGACCCTGGACCTTGCCGAGGATGCCGAGCTCGTCCTGGACGTGGTGGCCGACTTCGTGCGCGATGACATAGGCATAGGCGAAGTCGCCCTTCACGCCGAACTTCTGCTCCATCTCCTTGAAGAACGACGTGTCGAGATAGACCTTCTTATCGAGCGGGCAGTAGAACGGCCCCATCGCCGCCTGGGCCGAGCCGCAGCCGCTGCGCGTGCCGCCGGTATAGAGCACCATCCCGGTCGGGCGGTACTGCTTGCCGGTCTGGTTGGGCAGGATCTCCTTCCAGACGTCCTCGGTATTGCCGAGGATGGCGGCGGCGAAGCGCCCGCTCTCATCGGTCGGTTTGGTCTTGCGCTGGGCTTGGGTCTGCGGGTCGACCTGCTCCTGGCGCGGCCGTCCGCCGCCGCTCATCTGCTCGGCGCCGCCGATCAGGATGGCGGGATTGATACCGGTGACCCAGCCGATGATGCAGAGGATGACGATGGTGCCGATGCCGAGCCCGCCGGCACCGCCGCCCGGAAAGCCGCCGCCGCCGCCGCCCTCGCCGCGACGATCCTCGACATTGTCCGAAGAGCGGAAATCTTCCCAGCGCATGATCTCGTCACCCTTCGTCCCGGAGGCATGGTCGAGGAATGGCCGCCACGCCCGTTCCCGTCTCCGCCCCGTGTGCCCGAACTAATCCCCGGGTGAAAGATACGGTTCCGCTTCCCCGACGCGTTTCGCCTCACGCCGTCCCGTCGAGGGTCGCCCGCAACAGGCGGAAATCCCTCCAGGCGAGGCGTTTCTGGAGCGGCTGGCGCAGGAGATAGGCCGGGTGCAGGGTCGCCAGGGCTCTCACCTCCCGGTCGCCGACCCGATACGGGTAGAACCGGCCGCGCGCCTTCAGGATGCCGTCCTTCGTTCCGGTGATCGCCTGCGTCGCCGGACTGCCGAGGCAGACGATGATGTCCGGGTCGGCGAGTTCGATCTGGCGCTCGATGAACGGTTTGCAGATCGAGACTTCCTGGGGCGTCGGGTTCCGGTTCCCCGGCGGCCGCCAGGGCACGATGTTGGTGACGTAGGCCTTGGTCCGGTCGAGGCCGATCGCCGCCATCATCCGGTCGAGGAGCTGGCCGGAACGGCCCATGAACGGCTTGCCGACGCGGTCCTCGTCGGCCCCGGGGGCCTCCCCGATGAACATCAGCTTCGAGGCCGGGTTGCCGTCGGCGAAGACGAGGTTCTTCGCCGTGAACTTGAGGGGGCAGCCGTCGAAGCCCGCGAGCAGCTGCTCGAGTTCTTCGAGGGACGTGACATCCCGCGCCCGCGCCCTTGCGTCGCCCGCCGCCTCGCCGGGCTTCGCCGCCGCGGATTGTCCGTAGGTCCGTGCCGGCGGCGCTGCCGGCGCCGGGCCGCGGGGAGGCAGTTCGCGACGGAAGGGTCCCGGATCGGCCGGTGAGGCATCCTGCGCGGGCATCGCGCGGCGGGCCGGCGCCGGGCGCCAGGCCGGCGGCTCGTCGGCTTCGGAGAAGCGGTCGTGCGGCCGCTCGTCGAGGCAGAGATCGACGCCGGCTTCCACGTGGAAGTCGAGATCGGCGATCACGTCGCGCTCGGTATCGGGGCCATGGCTCATCTCACGTGATGTGGCCCCGAATGGTCCTGTGGACAACACTTCGCGCGACACTTCGTGCATCGCCCGATGTTAGGGCCCGAAGGCTTCAATCCGCCGTGAGACCATCGGCAGGCTTGCGTTCCTAGCTTGGAATGGGTTGAGAGTGTTCGCAATCACAGCACCACGCGTTTCTCGATCGATCTCGATCGGTCGGGCCGAGCGCGGCAGGAGGAGTTTCGAGGATGGCGTTGCCGGAACGCGAGGGCATGG
Organism: Methylobacterium marchantiae; assembly: GCF_042679825.1. Classification (NCBI taxonomy): domain Bacteria; kingdom Pseudomonadati; phylum Pseudomonadota; class Alphaproteobacteria; order Hyphomicrobiales; family Methylobacteriaceae; genus Methylobacterium; species Methylobacterium marchantiae. The sequence goes on from NZ_JBHTND010000003.1 coordinate 69,140, forward strand.
ATTTCGACGTGGTGATCGTGGGAGCGGGGCCGGCCGGCCTCGCCGCCGCGATCCGCCTCAAGCAGATCGCCGCCGACCTCGCCGTCGTCGTGGTCGAGAAGGGATCGGAAGTCGGCGCGCATATCCTGTCCGGCGCGGTGATCGACCCGCTCGGGCTCGACCGCCTGCTTCCCGAATGGCGCCAGGACGACGCCCGGCCGCTCAAGACCGAGGTCGAGCGCGACGAGTTCCTGTTCCTCACCAAGAACAGCGGCATCTCGCTGCCGAATTTCACCTTCCCGAAATTCATGTCGAACCACGGCAATTTCGTCGGCTCGCTTTCGAACGTGACGAAGTATCTCGGTGCCAAGGCCGAGGAACTCGGCGTCGAGATCTATCCCGGCTTCCCGGCCTCGGAAGTGCTCTACGACGATCACGGCACCGTCATCGGTGTCGCCACCGGCGATCTCGGCATCGGCAAGTCCGGTGAGCCGCGCGACGATTACACCCGCGGCATGGAATTGCGCGGCAAGTACACGATCTTCGGAGAGGGCGCGCGCGGCTCGCTGACCAAGACGCTGATCGATCGCTTCCAGCTCAACAAGGACAGCGACCACCAGAAATACGGCCTCGGCGTGAAGGAGCTCTGGCAGCTCAAGCCGGAGACCTTCGAGCCCGGCCTCGTGCGCCACACCATGGGCTGGCCGCTCTCGAACAAGACCGGCGGCGGCTCCTGGCTCTATCATTTCGACGACAACCTGCTCTCGGTCGGCTTCGTCACGCATCTGAACTACGAGAACCCGACCCTGTCGCCGTTCGAGGAGTTCCAGCGCTTCAAGACCCACCCGATGATCCGCGACGTCTTCGAGGGTGCCAAGCGCATCGGCTACGGCGCGCGCGCCATCATGGAGGGCGGGTGGCAGTCGGTCCCCAAGCTCGTCTTCCCCGGCGGGTGCCTCGTCGGCTGCTCGGCCGGCTTCGTCAACGTGCCCCGCATCAAGGGCTCGCACAACGCGGTGCTGTCCGGAATGCAGGCGGCCGAAGCGATCGCCGCGGCGCTCACCGCGGGGCGTCAGGGCGACGAACTGACGGATTACGATGCCGGCTGGCGCGACAGCGACATCGGCCGCGACCTCAAGCGCGTGCGCAACGTGAAGCCGCTCTGGTCGAAATACGGCACGCTGGTCGGTGTGGGCCTCGGCGGCCTCGACATGTGGACGCAGACGATTCTCGACGCCTCGCCCTTCGGAACGCTGAAGCACGGCAAGCCGGATCACGCCGCGACGAAGCCGCTCTCGGAGGTGACGCCGATCGTCTACCCGAAGCCCGACGGCAAGCTGACCTTCGACCGGCTCTCCTCGGTGTATCTCTCGAACACCAACCACGAAGAGGACCAGCCGCCCCACCTCAACGTGAAGGATTCCGCCCTTCAGAAGAGTTCGGAGCACGACGTCTACGGTGGTCCCTCGGCACGCTACTGCCCGGCTGGCGTCTACGAATGGGTCACCGAGGGCAGCGGCGTCCGCTACCAGATCAACGCGCAGAACTGCGTCCACTGCAAGACCTGCGACATCAAAGACCCCAACCAGAACATCAACTGGGTGACGCCGGAGGGCCCGGGCGGCCCGAACTATCCGAACATGTGAGGGGCTTCGCGGTACAGGCTGGACAATCCGTGCAATCCGCACAATCTGATTCATCGTGAAGGCGGGTGGTCGGGCTGAAATGGCGACGCGGAATGCGGGCGAGCGTGGGACCGGCACGCTCGACATTCGGGCCGGCGATCTGGCGGAGGCGCTGCGGAAGCGCAATCCGACGGCAGAGTTGCCACACGTCGAGTACATGGCGGAGCTCTTGGCCGCCGTTGGAGCGGCAACCGAGAGTCTCGAGGTCCGTCAACGCGGTTTCCGCGCTATCTTTCCGGCGGACGACGAAGCGATACCCAAGCTCGGCGCCCTGAGTAAGCGCGAACGCGATATCCTGCACCATCTGACGGTGGGCGCGCCGAACAAGGTAATTGCCTCAGAACTCAAAATTTCTGAGGCAACAGTCAAGATTCACGTCAAGCATATTTTACGTAAGCTCGGGGTAAGAAATCGGGTTGAGGCGTCGTCATTAGCGAGGACAAATCTTCCGATTTCGGCGAATGATCTGCGCAGGCCCGACGTGGTCCCCGATCCCCATCGGGCGGAACCGCTCTTTGAATCATCGCCTGAAAGGTACGCTCTAGTATCGAAGTCGGGCGTCGAGCCGTCTCGCGGTCGGGGTCTGGGCGGCCGGATCAGTTCCGTCGAAGGCGCAAGGCGGCTCTCGGACTACGCATTGCCCCTCAGGCTCGAGGATTGGGCCGGTCCTTTGGCCGGTCCGGTCGAGCTCGCGGCGGATCTGGGCATCGCCCGGTCAACACTTCAGGATTGGCGGCGGGGCGGCGCGGTGATCGGATTGCTGAAGGGCGCCCGCAAGCATGTCTTTCCCTTAGCGCAGTTCGTCGACGGAAGGCCGGTGCCGGGTATCGCCGACGTCTTGGGAATTGTAGGCGATGCCAGAACGGCTTGGCTCTGGCTCTCGGAGCCACGCGAGTTGGGGGCATCGCTGCTGGAAGACCTGAGGCACGGGCGGATCGAACCCGTACTGCGTGCGGCACGCGACGATTTCGCCTGAGGTGAGGCTCGATCCCGCGACACTCGCCGATCTCGCCCTGGCTTTCCTGCCCGACAGCTACGTCCGTGCCTGCCTCCTCGCCCATCGCGCGACCCCTCTCGGGATGGGCCACGGCACGACCCGCTTTTCCAGTCCCGTCGCTGCATTCAAGCTTCTCTACATCGCAGAGGATCTTCAGACGGCTTTGGCCGAAACGATGATCCGCGACCGTTTCGAGAACCGCGTGCGGCGGCGGATCGGGCTTGGCGAGGTCACCGCATGGGGTGCGACCGAGGTGTCCGCGAACGCACCGCTTACGCTGATTGATCTACGGACCACTGGATTGCTGCGGCTCGGCGTCTCGACGGATGCCGGCCGCGCCAAGGCGCATCGCCTGGGCCGGGTGCTGAGCGCCGCGATCTACGACCGCACGGACGCGGACGGCGTGCTTTACCTCTCCCGGCTTACTAGTGCGACCTGCTGCGCTGTCTATGAACGCGGCGTTGGCAAGCTCTCGGCCACTCCCGTTGAGGACGTCGTCACGTTGGAGGGCCTCGTTCCGGCCCTGCGTGGCCTCGATGTCGAAATCGTACGATAGGCGCCTGCGGCGTCGGAGCCGGCCGGTCACTGCCGCCATCCTTTCGCCTTGCGAGGATGGCGGGAAGAGTTCAGTGTCCCCGCCCGATCGGCATCGGCGTCCTTTCGCCGATGCGCAAGAAACGCGACTGGTGCCCATGAACGGAAACGCCGCGACCCGCCGGACCCTCTCGGCCCTCGCTTTGTGCCTTGCCGCCTCGGTGGCGACGTCGATCACGGCGCTGGCCGCCCAGCCGCGGGAATCGACTCCGATGACGGAGTACGAGCCGGCGGAATCCCTGGAGGGGAACTTCCTTTCGGCCTACATCGCCGGCGCCTCCAAGGACACGTCCGCCGCGGCGAGCTTCTATCGCGAGGCGGTGAAGGCCGATCCGCGCAACGCCGAACTGCTCGAGCGCGCCTTCGTGTCGCTGCTCGCGGACGGCGCCCTGCCCGACGCCTTCCGTGCCGCCGAGCGGCTGACCGCCCGTGACGGGTCGAACGGCCTCGCGCAACTGAGCCTCGGCGTGCGCCAGATCAAGGCCGGACAATTCGCGCAGGCACGCCAGAATTTCGCCCGCAGCGGCCGCGGCGCCGCGGCTGATCTCACCAGCACGCTGCTCACCGCCTGGGCCTATGCCGGTGCCAATGACGGCAAGCGCGCCCTCGAAGTGGTGAGCAAGCTGAAGGGCGAGCGTTACTACAACACCTTCCGCGACTTCCATGCCGGACTGATCGCCAACCTCGTCGGCGACCAGGCGGAGGCCGAGCGCCGCCTCAAGGCCGCCTACGACGCCGACCAGAACACCTTGCGCATCGTCGACGCCTATGCCCGTTTCGAGGCCCAATCCGGCCGGACGGACCTCGCGATCCAGGCCTATACCGCTTTCGATCAGCTGTTGCCGCGCCACCCGATCGTGCGAGACGCCCTGGATAAGCTGAAGGCCGGCAAGCCGCTGACCCGCCTCGTCAATACCGCGCAGGAAGGTGCCGGCGAGGTGCTCTACGGCCTCGGCTCCGCCGGGTCGACCCAGGGCGACGAGCTGCCCGCCGTGGTCTACCTGCGCCTCGCCCTCTACCTCGCGCCGGAGCACGCCCTCGCCCGCCTGACGCTCGCCGACACGCTCGACCGGATGAAGCAGACCGAGCGCGCCAACGACGCCTATGCGCAGATTCCCGCGAGCTCGCCCCTGAAGCTCAATGCCGACATCCAGATCGGCCTCAACCTCGAACAGCTCGGCAAGGGCGAGGAGGCGATCCAGCTCCTCGATGCCGCGATGAAGGAGCATCCGGACAGCATCGACGTCGTGACGGCACTCGGAAACGTCCAGCGCTCGCGCAAGAAATACGAGGAGGCCGCGGCGACCTACAGCCGTGCCATCGAGCTCATCGGCAAGCAGCCGGCCGCCAATTACTGGACGACGTTCTACTTCCGCGGCACCGCCTACGAGCGGGCCAAGCACTGGCCGAAGGCCGAGGCCGACCTCAAGAAGGCGCTCGAACTCGTGCCGGTGAACCAGCCCGCGGCACGGGCACAGGTGCTCAACTACCTCGCCTATTCCTGGGTCGACCAGAACATGAATATCGACGAGGCCTTCACGATGCTGAAGCAGGCCGTCGATGCGAGCCCGCGCGACGGCATGATCATCGACAGCCTCGGCTGGGCCTATTTCCGCCTCGGCCGCTACGACGACGCCGTGCGCGAACTCGAAAAAGCGATCGAGCTGAAGCCGGGCGACCCGACGATCAACGACCATCTCGGCGACGCCTACTGGCGGTCGGGCCGGCGGCTGGAGGGCAAGTTCCAGTGGCAGCACGCCAAGGATCTGAACCCCGAGCCGGACGACCTCGTCAAGATCAACGCCAAGCTGAAGGATGGCTTGCCGGAACTCGAAAAGCCGGCCGCCACGGCCGAGAACCCGCCCGAGCCGGAGAAGGTGAACCCCGAATTGCCGAAGGGCGCGCCGGCCCCGAGCGAGCCTCCGGGCGCCGCCGACAAGAAGAGCGGCGGCTGAACGTCTGTCGAAGGGCGAGAACCCGACTTGACGGGGATCGGATCGCGGGGCCAGACCGGCTCCGTCATTCCCGAGGTCGCCAGACTTCTCCCTGGTCGCCAGACCTGCCCCTCGTCCCCAGGGTCACCCGTGTCCGTTCTCGTCACCCGCGCTCCGGCGAAGATCAATCTGACCCTCCATGTCCTCGGCCGCCGCGCGGGCGACGGCTACCACGAACTCGAGAGCCTCGTCGCCTTCACTGGCCGCGGGGATACGCTGAGTCTGGTCCCCGGTGACGGCCTGACGCTCGACGTGTCCGGCCCGACCGCCGGACCTGTGGGTCCCCTCGACGACAACCTCGTGGTCCGTGCCGCGCTAGGCTTGGCCCGGTCCGTTCCCGGATTGCGGCTCGGCGCGTTTCATCTGGTGAAGCGCCTGCCCGTCGCCGCCGGCATCGGTGGCGGCTCGTCTGACGCCGCTGCCGCCCTGCGGCTCCTCGCTCGCCTCAACGACCTCTCCATCGACCACCCCGCCATCATCGAGGCTGCCGGTGCCACGGGGGCCGACGTTCCCGTATGCCTCGCCCCGCGCGGCCGGATGATGCGCGGCGCCGGGGAGAATGTCGGCCCGGCCCTGAACTTCTCTCCGCTGCCCGCGGTGCTGATCAATCCCGGTGTACCGGTCGAGACGGCCCCCGTGTTCAAGGCGCTCGGACTGGCGGTCGGAGAGCGTCACGCCGGAGACGACCATCCCCTCCTCGCGCCTGGCCTCGGGCTCGACGCGACCCTCGCGGCGATCACTCCGGCCCGCAACGACCTGGAGGCACCGGCACTCACCGTCGCGCCGGTCATCGCGGATGCGCTGGCCGCATTGCGTGGCCAGAACGGATGCCGCCTCGCCCGCATGTCCGGCTCCGGAGCCACCGTGTTCGGTCTCTTCGCGAACCGGTCCGACGCGGTTCGGGCCGCCGCCCAGATCCGGGCCCAGATCCGGGCGATGCAGACATCCTGGTGGGTCCAGTCCGCATTGCTGCGCTAGGCCGAAGCGGCGGGTCGATCGACGATCCGGTCGGATTGCGTAAGGATTAACCAGAGCGCTTTCTAATGTCGGCCACTGCCGATTTGCGAATATTCGATACGAAACCGTTCATCTGTATGAAAGGCTGCTGGTCCTAGATGGTGCCCCGAAGGGAGCACGGTATGGATGACGCAACGCAAGCATCCTGGGCTAAGGGCGAGCTGCGCGAAGTCCTTTCCCTGATGATGATCGGAACCTGCGTCTGGTTTGCCGGAACGCAGCTCGGCCTGTTCTCGCTTCTCCTGACTTTCACCACCTTCCACCAGCTTCACGACCTCCTCATGCTCGCCATCTGCATGAGCTTCGGGATCGCGGCTGCGGCCATACGCAAATCGCTGACTCTCCGCCGGGTGATGATCTCCCGGGATCTCGCTCAATCCTCGGCGGCTTCCGTCGCCCGCCACGATGCGATGACCGGGCTGGCCAACCGCCGGCTGTTCCAGGAGACGCTGGATACCCGCCTCGCTTCCGTCCAGGCGCCTGCGCCGGTGGCCGTTCTGCTGATCGATCTCGACCGCTTCAAGCCGGTGAATGACGTTTACGGGCATGCTGCCGGAGATGCGATCCTCTGCGCCGTCGCCGATCGGTTGAGGGCTCTTCTCCCCATCGGCAACGTCGTGGCCCGGCTCGGCGGAGACGAGTTCGCGATCCTCTACGATTACGGCAAGGACCGGGAGACCGTTGGACGTCTGGCCCAACAGGTTATCAATGCCCTGTCGCAGCCGCTGCCCTGGGGTGAAAGCCGCATCGATATCGGCGCCACCGTGGGTATCGCCCTGGCATCGCCGGAAATCTCCACGGCGGAGACTCTGCTGCACGCGGCCGACCTCGCCATGTATCAGGGCAAGCGCGATGGCCGCGGAGCGTTTCGATTTTTCCAGGCGGAGATGGGGATAGCGTTGCGTGCCCGCGCCCAACTCGAACAGGAGTTGCGCCTCGGTATCGAATGCGGCGAGATCGAACCGTTCTATCAGCCGGTGGTGTCGCTTCCCGGACGTGAGCTCATCGGTTTTGAAGTGCTCGCTCGCTGGCGTCATCCGGTTCAGGGCCTTCTCGCACCGGATGCCTTCATCACCCTCGCCGAAGAAACCGGGATGATCGCCGATCTCACCTGGGCACTGATGCGGAAGGCCTGCACCGACGCGCGTTCATGGCCATCGCATCTGCAGCTCGCGATCAATATCTCGCCGCTGCAGCTCCAGGACCGTCAGATGCCGGCACGCATTCTCGCGATCCTGACTGAGACGGGCTTTGCCCCGAGCCGATTGGAGATCGAGATCACTGAAACGGCCCTCGTCAACGATATCGAAGCCGCGCGGACGGCCCTGACCTCCATGCAGAGCCTCGGTGTGCGCATCGCCCTCGACGATTTCGGGACCGGATATTCCAGTCTCTATCATCTGCGCGAACTGAAATTCGACAAGTTGAAGATCGATCGCAGCTACATCGCTTCGGTTCCGCTCGGTGCGGAGCGGGCAAAGCTGGTGGATGCGATCATCGCGCTCGGGTCGAGCCTCGGTCTCGTGACGACCGCCGAGGGTATCGAGAGCAGCGACAGCGTCGATTGGCTGGCCGGCCAGGGTTGCACCTACGGCCAGGGCTTCCTGTTTGGCGCTCCGATGACGAAGGTCGCCACGGATCGCCTGCTCACGGAATGGACGGACGGCGCCGGAAACCTCGTGCTCGATCGGGCCGCCAATGGTCCCACGCTCGCCATCGAGCCGCGAACCGCCGCGGCCGCGTAATCGGTCTCCCGATCTCGTCTGGACACAGGATTCTAGTCGGTTCGGCTTCGTCGTGGACGAAGCCGAACCGAGCGGACTTCAGTGAGCCCGGGCGATGCAGAAATCGACCACCTGCAGCAGGGCCGACTTCATCGGGCCGTTCGGGAACAGCGCCAGGGCATCGCGGGCGATGGCACCGTAATGACGCGCCCGATCGATCGTGTCCTCCAGCGCCCGATGCTTGCGCAGGATCGCCAAAGCCGTATCGAGATCGGCCTTCCCCACATCTCCGTCCTGCAGCGTGCGGCGCCAGAACGTCCGCTCCTCCTCGGTCCCGCGCCGGAACGCGAGCACGATCGGCAGGGTGATCTTGCCTTCACGGAAATCGTCGCCGACGTTCTTGCCCATGGAGGCGCTGGTGCCGCCGTAATCGAGGACGTCGTCGATGAGCTGGAAGGCGATGCCGAGATTCATGCCGTAGGAGCGGCAGGCCGCCTGCTCCGCCCTCGGTCGCTCGGCCAGGACCGGACCGACTTCGCAGGCAGCGGCGAAAAGCTCGGCGGTCTTGGCTCGAATGACGGCGAGATACTCGTCTTCCGAGGTCTCCGTATTCTTGGCGGCGGTGAGCTGCATCACCTCGCCCTCGGCGATGACGGTGGCCGCCGCCGAGAGGATATCCAGGGCACGCAGCGAGCCCACCTCGACCATCATCCGGAAGGCCTGGCCCAGGAGAAAGTCGCCGACGAGCACGCTCGCCTCGTTGCCCCACTTGATCCGTGCCGCCACGCGGCCCCGGCGCATGTCGCTCTCATCCACGACGTCGTCATGGAGAAGGGTCGCCGTGTGCATGAACTCGACGCTGGCAGCGAGCTTCACCGCGCCGTCCCCGGCCGCGTAGCCGCAGAGATCGGCCGTGGCGAGGGTGAGGATGGGGCGCAGACGCTTGCCCCCGGACGCGATGAGGTGATTGGCCACCTCCGGAATCATCGCGACATCGGACCCGGTCCGCGACAGGATGGTCGCGTTCACGCGCTCCATGCCCTTCGCCACCAGAGCCACAAGATCGTTCAGGCTCGACTCCGGATCGGAGCGGCCCTCATCGAAGGAAACGACGACACCCAAACTCGATGCCTCCCGAGCTTTCACACCTGGCAGATCCCGGCGGCGAATCCGCCTGTCGGGCCGATCCGCTCGGCCGGGTCATCCCCCGCCACCAACGTCCATGCGGCCACCCCTTCGCATGCGCGCCGAGGCGCTGCAACATCCCGCGCTTCTCCCTGTATACAAAGGGCGGTGGCGTTGGGCTGCCGATGAGGCCAGTGGACGCATGACAGAGCTGATCCGAAGCAACGACATCGTCCTCATGGGTTTCGCCGAGTCGCTGCTTCAAGGGGCCGACATCCCGGTCTTCGTCGCCGACAACCATATGAGCCTGCTCGAAGGTTCGATCGGCGCGTTTGCTCGCCGCCTTCTCGTTCCCGACGACCATGCGTCCGAGGCGAGGCGCCTGCTCGAGGATGCCGGTCTCGCGCACGAATTGCGCGATGCCTGAACTCGGCGCCGACAACGCGAATTCCGGGGATGCGAGCCCCGACCTCTGGCTCGGAGGAACCCTGAGCCTCTATCAGCCCCCGAGAGGGGCACATCGCGCGGGAACGGACGCGGCGCTTCTGAGCCGTCTCCTGACACCGGGGCCCGACGCCGTGATCGTCGATATCGGCGCTGCCACCGGCGCGGTGGGGCTCGCGGCGGCCTCCTATGAGCCGACCGCGAAGGTCATTCTCGTGGAGCGGGATGCCGACCTCGTCGATCTCGCTGTCAGGAATATCCAGGAGAATGGCTTGTCCAGCCGTGTCGGCATGATCGCGGCCGATGTTCTGTCCCCGGAGAGCCGGAGGGCGGCGGGTCTCCGGCCGAACATGGCCGACCTCGTCCTCACCAATCCCCCGTACTTCGAGGCCGGACGCCACCGGCCCTCCCCCATCGCGGGAAAAGCCTCGGCCCATACTTTCGCGGGGGACGACCTCGAATCATGGGTGAAAGCCTGCCTCGACATCCTGAAGCCGGGCGCACCGCTCGGCCTGATCCATCGCGCTGACGCTCTGCCCGATTGTCTTGCCGCCATGCACAGGCGCTTCGGCGGCATTACGGTGAGGCCGGTTCAGGCACGGGCCGCGCAGCCCGCGATCCGGGTGCTGGTGACGGCCATCAAGGGAAGCCGCGCACCGTTCTCGCTCAAGCCGCCCCTTATCCTTCATGGTGACGACGGAGCGATGACGCCCGAGGCTGACGCCCTTCATCGCGGCATGCCCTGGTCGTGAGCGTCGGTTCGCGGCGGAAACGGGTGCTCCCGCCGCGAGGTTCGTCGATGCCGCGATCGATGGCCTAGTAGAAGCGGCGCCAATGGTGGCGGTGCCAATGCCTCCGGTGCCAGTGATGGCGGTGCCAATGGTGGCGGCGGTGCCAGTAGGGGCGGCGCCAGCCATAGGCAGGGCGATGATAGCCGTAGGCCGGGCGGTAGAAGCGCGGCCGCCAGTAGTGTCGACGATAACCGTAATGCCTGCGGTGCCAGTAATGGCGGCGATGCCAGTAGTGCCGGCGCCAATGGGCCTGCTCCACCAGAGGCGTTCCGGTCGAACCTTCAATCGCTGAAACGGGTAGTGGCGCGGCGCGCGCCTGGGACAAGGACCCATAGGCCCCTCCCAGCACCCCGATCAGAACGATCATCCACGTCACGATACGCATGATGGCCTGTCTCCTCTCTCCGGTGCGGAGGTCGCTTCGGCACGTGCAGGGCTGCGGCACCGTGATGCGACGTCGGCCGAGTGCAACGGCGAAGCCTGTAAAACAGTTCGGTCGTCGCCATTTCGTGATGGCCGCGTCGGTATCGGACGATCACCGCATCCTCCCCAAACCGATAAGCTGTTCCTCGCAAGCGAGACGAAATCGATGCCGTTCGCCTTTCCGCGCTTCCTTCATCCGATCCTTCCCAAAGCGTGGCGCGTGCAAAAACCGATCGTCGCGGTCATCCGCCTCAGCGGCGTGATCGGCGCCGTGTCGCCGTTGCGGTCGGGCCTGTCCATGGCGACGGTGGCGTCGAGCCTGGAGAGCGGCTTCGGGATGACCGGGGCGTCGGCGGTGGCGCTGGTGATCAACTCGCCGGGAGGATCTCCGGCGCAGTCTCACCTCATTCACCGACGCATCCGCGCACTGGCCGTGGAGAAGAAACTGCCCGTCTACGCCTTCGTCGAGGATGTCGCGGCGTCCGGCGGCTACATGATCGCCTGTGCGGCCGACGAGATCATCGCCGATCCGACCTCGCTGATCGGATCGATCGGAGTGGTCTCGGCGGGGTTCGGCTTCGACAAGCTGATCGAGCGGATCGGCATCGAGCGTCGTGTCCATACCCAGGGCGAGGCCAAGGCGATGCTTGACCCGTTCCGGCCGGAGAACGCGGAGGACATCGTCCGGCTGAAGGCGATCCAGGCCGACGTGCAGGACCTCTTCACATCGCTCGTGAACGAGCGGAGGCCTGCCGTCAGGGCCGGCAGCGAGAACCTGTTCACCGGTGCGGTCTGGACCGGGCGCCAGGCGCTTCCCCTCGGGCTCGTCGATGCCTTGGGAGATGCGCGCGCGACGCTGCGGGCCCGCTTCGGCGAGGACGTGGTGTTGAAGGTGGTGGCGGAGAAGCAGGGCTCTTTCGTCGCCCGTCTCCTGCGCAGGGCGGTTCCGGGCTCGACGATGGCCGGTCTTGCCGGCGAATCCCTTGCCGGCGAAGCCCTTGCCGCGGTCGAGGAGCGGGCCGCCTGGGCCCGCTACGGGCTGTGATGCCTCAGCGGGTCGCGATCGTGCAGGCCGGGGCCGGAGCGCCGTAGCCCGAATAGACCACGCGCACCTTGCGGGTGCAGGTTTCGGCGACGACGGGGGCCGGCACGGCGGCCACTTCGATCGGCGTCACAATGGCGGGCATCGCGACGATGTCGCTCTTGTCGGTGGTCGCCAGGGCGTTCGAGGCACCGACGACGAACGGGGTCGCTGCGAGCGATGCTGCGAAAAGTGCGGCGAAGACAGTGATCGACTTGCGCATGGTCCGATGTCCGCAATGTTCGCCGGTCGTTTCCGATCCGGCTGATCCCTTGATTTGTGCTAAGAACTTGCAGCAAGCGGGACAGTTCCGGCGATAAATCCAATCGTGGCGGAAATGTGTGCCGCTGCGCACTCCCACTCCGTTGGCGCCTTGGCTTCGGCGCCTTGGCTTGACACCGCAGGCCCGCCTCTTAAACGCTGCCGCCCTTTCCTGCGGACCGGAAGTTTCCCCATGTCGAGCGCACACGCCTTGCCAAGCGATCGAGCCTCGCCGAGCGCTGTCGATCTCGCGCCGAAAACCTCGTTCCAGGGCCTGATCCTGACGCTGCAGAACTTCTGGGCCGCTCAGGGCTGCGTGATCCTCCAGCCCTACGACATGGAGGTGGGTGCCGGCACGTTCCATCCGGCGACGACCCTGCGTGCGCTGGGGCCGAAGCCGTGGAAGGCGGCCTATGTCCAACCTTCGCGGCGGCCGAAGGACGGGCGCTATGGCGAGAACCCGAACCGGCTTCAGCATTATTATCAGTTCCAGGTGATCCTGAAGCCGAACCCGCCGAACCTGCAGGAACTCTACCTCGCTTCCCTCGACGCCATCGGCGTCGATCTCAAGCTCCACGACATCCGCTTCGTCGAGGACGATTGGGAGAGCCCGACGCTGGGCGCCTGGGGCCTGGGCTGGGAATGCTGGTGCGACGGCATGGAAGTGAGCCAGTTCACCTATTTCCAGCAGGTCGCTGGCTTCGAATGCGCGCCGGTGGCCGGCGAACTCACCTACGGTCTCGAGCGCCTCGCCATGTACGTGCAGGGCGTCGAGAACGTCTACGACCTGAACTTCAACGGCGGTATCGGTGCCGACAAGGTCACTTACGGCGACGTCTTCCTCCAGGCCGAGCAGGAATATTCGCGCCATAATTTCGAGGCCGCCGATACGGCGATGCTCTTTCGCCAGTTCACCGACGCGGAGAAGGCCTGCCGCACCTATCTCGACGCCGGCGCGCCCGAAGGTGAATCGGGGCGGCACAGGATGGCCCAGCCGGCCTACGACCAGTGCATCAAGGCGAGTCACGTCTTCAATCTGCTCGACGCCCGCGGCGTCATCTCGGTGACCGAGCGCCAGAGCTACATCCTGCGGGTGCGGGAACTGGCGAAGGCCTGCGGCGCGGCGTGGCTGAAGACGGAGGGCGGCGGCGCGAGTTGAGCGGAAGCGCTGCTACCCTCGCGCGCCTTCCGGCGCCCGGCATCGCTTGCATCAAATGCCCGGTCATTCTCATCGCTTCACACGGTGATCGGCGGTCGCGACATTTGCACTGACGATATCCTGAACATCATTTCGGACGCTACCTGACCCCATGCCTGATCTCCTCCTCGAACTGCGCTCCGAAGAGATTCCCGCCCGCATGCAGCGGCGTGCGGCCGAGGACCTGCGGAAGCTCGTCACCGACGCTCTGGTGGAGCGCGGCTTCCTCTACGAGGGCGCCAAGGCCTTCTCGACGCCGCGCCGTCTCGCCCTGCACGTGGCCGGCCTGCCGCCCCGCGGCAAGGATGTGCGCGAAGAGCGCAAGGGCCCCCGCGTCGGTGCGCCGGAGGGAGCCGTCCAGGGCTTCCTGAAGAGCGCGGGGCTGGCGAGCCTCGACCAGGCGACCATCGTCACCGATCCGAAGAAGGGCGAGTTCTACGTCGCCGTGATCGAGCGGCCCGGCCGCGATACGCTGGATGTGCTGGCCGAGACTCTGCCCGCCATCATCAAGAGTTTCCCCTGGCCGAAATCGATGCGCTGGGGCGCGGCCTCCGCGCAGCCGGGCTCCCTGCGCTGGGTGCGCCCGCTGCAATCCATCGTGGCGACCTTCGGCCCCGAGACGGAGACGCCGGAGGTAGTGCCCTTCTCCGTCGACGGGATCGCGGCCGGCACCACCACCTACGGCCACCGCTTCCTGGCGCCCGAGGCCATCGAGGTGCGCCGCTTCGACGATTACGTCCAGGCGCTCGAGCGCGCCAACGTCGTGCTCGATCCCGAGCGCCGCAAGGACATCATCCTGCACGATGCCCGCGACCTCGCCTTCGCGCGCGGCCTCGAACTCGTGGAGGACGAAGGCCTCCTCGACGAGGTCGCCGGCCTCGTGGAATGGCCGGTGGTGCTGCTCGGCACCTTCGATCCGAGCTTCCTGGACATCCCGGCCGAGGCGATCCGCGCCACCATCCGGGCCAACCAGAAGTGCTTCGTGCTGCGCGAGTCCGGCTCGGACACCCTGGCTCCCGCCTTCATTCTGGTCTCGAACCTCGTGGCCAGCGACGGCGGCATCGCGATCACCGGTGGCAACGAGCGCGTGGTCCGCGCCCGCCTCTCGGACGCGAAGTTCTTCTGGGAGACCGACAAGGCGATCCGGCTCGAAGACCGCCTGCCGAAGCTCGACAGCATCGTCTTCCACGAGAAGCTCGGCACGCAGGGCGAGCGGGTGCAGCGCATCGCGGCGCTGGCACGAGAACTGGCGCCGCTCGTCGGTGCCGACCCGGACCTCGCGGAGCGGGCCGCGCGCCTCGCCAAGGCCGATCTCGTCACCGAGATGGTCGGTGAGTTTCCCGAGTTGCAGGGGCTGATGGGACGCAAATACGCTGCACTTCAGGGCGAGCACCCGAGCGTCGCGGCGGCCGTGGAGGAGCATTACAAGCCGGTGGGGCCGAGTGACCGCGTGCCGACTGATCCGGTTTCCGTAGCTGTAGCGCTGGCGGACAAGCTCGATACGCTCGTTGGGTTTTGGGCAATTGAAGAGAAGCCTACTGGAAGCAAGGATCCCTATGCTTTGCGGCGGGCAGCACTCGGCGTAGTACGCTTAGCTCTTGAGAATGAATGCCGCATTAATCTGATTAGTATTCTGCGACTTGCATCAGTTCCACAGATTCACCGAATGGGATTAAAGTTCTTTACACCGTTGGCAGATGCTTTATCGACCCTAAAAAATTTCGACTTTGAAAGTTTCAAGTCGGGATTTTTGAAAAATGTCTATGATGACGTTAATGACGAAGTAGCGCGTGCTAGTGCGTTTTCGAGAATAAATGACAGTATCACGAGCCTTTTAATTTTCTTCGCCGACCGCCTCAAAGTCTACCTCCGCGACCAAGGCGCCCGCCACGATCTGATCGACGCCGTCTTCGCCCTGCCCGGCCAGGACGATCTCCTCATGGTCGTGCGCCGCGTCGAGGCCTTGGGCCAGTTCCTGGAGACCGACGACGGGAAAAACCTGCTCGCGGGCTACAAGCGCGCGGCCAACATCCTGCGGATCGAGGAGAAGAAGGACGGCCGTTCCTACGAGGCCGAACCGGACCGTGCGGCGATCGCTGCCTCCGGCGAGCCGGAGGAGCAGGCCCTGTCCGAGGCTCTGGTGGCCGCGCGTGCATCCGCTTCGGCGGCCGTCGCGGCGGAGGATTTTTCGGGGGCCATGCGGGCGCTCTCGACCCTGCGCGCGCCGGTGGACGCCTTCTTCGACAAGGTCATCGTCAATGCGGACGATCCGGCCTTGCGCGAGAACCGCCTCGCCCTGCTCAACGCCCTGCGGGCCGCCACCCGCGAGGTCGCGGATTTCTCGAAGATCGAGGGATAGCCCTGCACGCGGAGCGAACGGGAGAATTCGGCAATTCAGGATCGATGACGGGAACGGTCCAGCTCGCCCCGCCGTTGGGGCGCATGGTTCCGAAGGAGATCTCCATGCGTCAATCGATCCTCACCACCGCCGCGTTGCTGACCCTCTTCGGCGCCTCGGCAGTCCAGGCCCAGACCACGATCATCGAGCGTGAGACGCCCGAGCGCATCATCGTCGAGCGGCCGGAATCCGAGACCCGCACCGTCGAGACCCGTGAGACGCGCGATGGCTGCCGCGTGAAATCGGTGACCCGCGAGAACGAAGAGGGCGACCGCAAGACCGTGACCCGCGAGTCCTGCGACTGAACGCCGTCTGCCGAGCATGATGCCGGAGCCGTGAAGCGAGGCCCGGTCTCTACGCACTTCAAGCCGCCTTTTGTGGTGGCGGCGGTCGCTCTGGATCCCGGGTTCGCCTTACGGCGCCCCGGGAACTTTGGAGCAGATGTAGCGAACTCTGAGCGTCCGGCGCTCGCTCTTTGCCTTTGGACGGTTACAGCGTCTTCTCGTAGCGCCAGGCTTCCATCCCATCCTCGTAGTAATCTTCGAGAATGCCGAAGCGGGTGTAGCCGTGGCGGTCATAAAGGCGGATTCCGGCGCCGTTGTCGGCCCTGACCTCCAACCGTAACCGTTCGCAGCCGTGCTTCTTCGAATCGGCTTCCGCGGCTTCGAGCATGATGCTGCCGAGGCCCTGTCCGCTCCGTGCGGGAGAGACCGCGATCGATGAGAGCCGGGCGTTGCGGCTCCCTTTCCGGCGCTCGAGGGTTGCTGCCGCCACGAGCACGGCGGGATCGTCCGCGTCCAATGCCACCAGAAGCGACATCGACGGCGAGCCGATGGCGTGGCGGATCGCCCGGCGCTCGGCCCTGTCGCCGGCGAAGGCCGCATGTTCGAGGGCGACGAGGGCATCGAGGTCGCCCAACGACGCCGGTCGGATCGTCACGGAGGGCACGTAAGCCGAAGGATGCGGGCGCGTGCTCACGCTGCGGTCCAGGGATAGACCCAGGTCTCCGACAGCGCCCGGCCGCCGGCCCTGAGGAAGGCGCGGAGATCCGTCGATTGCCCGGAGGCGTCGAGCGTCACGTCGAGCGCCGCCCGCAGGCCGCCGGTATGAGGATTTGGAGCGATCGAGGTCGCGGTGATGCGACCCTGCGAGGTCGCCGCCACAACCTCCACCTTCGCCGGATCGCTCAGGTAATAGGACAGGTCGCCCCCGGCGAAATCGATGAGGAAGCGGCGGCTGAGAGCGCCCTTCGCCTCCTCGGCCTTCGCCGTGCCGCTGGCGATGGCGGCGGCGGTGAAAGTGTTCACCACGCGTGCGCCGGGATGCAGGTCGAGGCCGGAGCCGATCGCCCGCACGCGGTATGACAGGCGCACCGGCTCGCCGGCCGGATAGGGCTGGCTCGGGCGCCAATAGGCGACGATGTTGTCGTTGGTTTCGGTGTCGGTGGGCAGTTCCATCAGCGTCACCGCGCCCTCTCCCCAGGCACCGTCGGGTTCGACGAAGTAGCCGGGCCGGCGGTGGTAGGAGGCTTCGAGATCCTGATAGGTCTCGAAGGCGCGGTCGCGCTGCATCAGCCCGAACCCCTTCGGATCACGGTCGGCGAAGGACGAGATGCGGCGCCCGGCTGGATTGTCGAGGGGGCGCCAGAGCCATTCGCCCGACCCCGCCGCGATCTGGAGTCCATCGGAATCGTGGAGTTCCGGCCGATAATCGTCCGAGTGATGACGGTCGTTCTCGCCGATGAAGAACATCGAGGTGAGCGGCGCGAGGCCCACCGAGGGAAGCGCGACGCGCGGGATCAGGGTCGAGCGGACCGAGACGCTGGTCTCGTCGCCGGGCTTCACCGTGAAGGCGAAGGCGCCCGTCACCGACGGGCTGTCGAGGAGAGCGTGGATGAGGAGCGCGTCGTCGTCCTTCTCCGGCATCGTCACCCAGAACTCGCGGAAGACCGGGAATTCCTCCGGGCCGCCCTGCCCCTCGACGTTCAGGGCGAGGCCACGGGCCGACAGGCCGTAGAGCTGTTCGCGCCCGAGGAAGCGGTAGTAGCTGGCGCCGAGGAAGACGATGAGCTCATCGAGGAGGTTCGGCTTGTTGAGGAAACTGTGGAAGCGCAGGCCGGCAAATCCGAGATCCACCGGCAGCGGCTTGTCGAGCTTCGTCCGCCCCATGTCGAACAGGCTCGACTGGTAGGCGATCGGCGTCGCGATCCCGCGCCGCACGAGGTTCACCGTCACCGGCCGGGTGTAGAGGAATCCGAGATGGAAGAGCTGCAGCCGGAACGGGCTGCCCTCCGTGCCGAAGAAGGCCTTGTCCGGGCGAAAGCGGATGTCGCGCCAGGCATCGTAATCGAGCTTGGCTATGGGCGCCGGCAAGGCCGGGACGCGGGCATCGTAGGGGGTCTTGGCGAGGTCGGCGGCGCGCCGTTCCACATCCTCGAAGGCGAAGGATTTCGGGGGGCGTCCCTCCTGCGCCACCGATGCGGTGCCGGCGACGGACAGGGCGGCGATCCCGGTGAGAAGCGCGCGGCGGGTGGGCTCGGTCATGTTCCTGCGCTCTGGTCGGTATTGAGAGACGATCGGGCTCAACCCGCCCGGTCCCATCCACCTCATCCTGAGGTGCCCGCCGAGGCCTTCGCTGCGCTCCGGCACGTCAGGATGAGGGGGTGGATTGAATCGGTTCGATCGGCATGAAAACCGCTCGCTCAATGGCCCGTTCGTCGCGCCTTGGAAAGGGCCTCCGAACCGGAGTGAGACTTCCGGGTCACAATGTCGGGAAACGGCCGGGTTTCAGGCCGCCCTGGGCTCGTTTTTCCTTGTTGTGGAGACGCCCGGCACGTATATGCGCCTTGCCCAATTTCGCACGTGCCTGTGGCCGCGTGTCGGTTGGTGGGCATCCGGCCAACTGCCGGACAGCCGCCAGGGGTCTTAAAGGATCGATGGTCGATAGGGTGGATTCCCTCCGGCCGGCATCCAGGTGGCAACACCGGACCCCGACAACAACCGGCAGCCGGAGGCGAAACCGGCGAACCCCGCTCTCCACGGGGGACGCAGCTTAAAGCAACGACGAACGGGCTTTTTTGGTCTCGTCGGCCCTCCAAAGGCCGGCACCGAAGAGGCTTGTTTCTCTTTGCCCGGCGTGCGGTGGGGATTCCCCTTCCAATCCACGGCAGCTTCCGGGTGCTGATGCGCCCGCGGTCGACGATGTGTCTCCAAAGCACGTCGCGCATCGCGTCGCATCGCCCCAGACGCCGGACGGCTGATCGCCGTCCAAGTATTCGACAGCGCGCCCCACGGACGGGCGCTCGCGAACCTGTGGGTTGGAACGACCATGACCGATCGTATCCGCGACTTTCTGCGCGCTCGCCGCGACATGGGCCAGGACGAAGGCCCGGTGATGGTGCTCGACCTCGACGTCGTGCGCGACAACTACACCGCCTTCGCCCGCGCCCTGCCCGATACCCGCGTGTTCTATGCGGTGAAGGCCAACCCGGCGCCGGAAGTTCTGCGTCTCCTCGCCGAGATGGGCTCCTGCTTCGATACCGCCTCCGTGGTCGAGGTCGAGATGGCGCTCGCCTCCGGCGCCACCGCCGACCGGATCTCCTTCGGCAACACCATCAAGAAGGAGCGCTGCATCGCCCGTGCGCTGAAGCTCGGCGTGCGCCTGTTCGCCGTCGATTGCGAGGCCGAGGTCGAGAAGATCGTCCGTGCGGCCGATGCGGTCGGAATCGAGGCCGACGAGGTCCAGGTCTTCTGCCGCATCCTCTGCGACGGAGCCGGTGCCGAATGGCCGCTTTCGCGCAAGTTCGGCTGCGTGCCGGAAATGGCCGTCGACGTCCTGGAGCATGCCTACCGACAGGGCCTGCACGCCTACGGTGTCTCGTTCCATGTGGGCTCGCAGCAGGGCAATACGGAAGCCTGGGACGGGGCGCTCGCCTCCGCCTCGGCGATCTTCCGCGAATGCGCCGACCGCGGCATCGCTTTGTCCATGGTCAATCTCGGCGGCGGCTTCCCCACCAAGTATCTCAAGGCGGTGCCGGGCGTGGAATCCTACGGCGACGCGATCTTCCGCGCGCTTACCAAGCATTTCGGCAATCAGCTGCCCGAGACCATCATCGAGCCGGGCCGCGGCATGGTCGGCAATGCCGGCATGATCGAGGCCGAGGTGATCCTCGTCTCGAGGAAGTCCGATGCCGAGGACGAGATCCGCTGGGTCTATCTCGACATCGGCAAGTTCGGTGGACTGGCCGAGACCATGGACGAGTCGATCCGCTACGCCATCCGAACCGATCACGACGAGGACCGTATGGCTCCCTGCGTGCTCGCCGGCCCGACCTGCGATTCGGCCGACGTTCTCTACGAGAAGGCGCCCTACCCGCTGCCGATCTCCCTCTCCATCGGCGACAAGGTGCTGATCGAGGGCGCCGGTGCCTACACCACCACCTACGCTGCGGTGGCGTTCAACGGTTTCCCGCCGCTTCAGCAATACGTCATCTAAGCTCGGCTAAGAGATCGAGACGCGAGGCGACCGGGCGGCATCCTAGCTGCCCGGCACCGATACTCGACTATTGCGAGCCTGGGCGGCGAGCGTGAAACGCGATGCCGTGCAGGCTGTTGAATCACCCGCCGGAACCTGGGAGAGGGCTTGGCCTTGATCGAGATTCGTGATGAGCGCCCGAGCGATGTCGCAGCACGAGAGATGCTGCTCGATACGTGCTTCGGCCCGGCGCGATTCCTCAAGACGTCGGAGCGCCTCCGCGAAGGACGACTGCCGGCCATCGGTCTGTCGCTCGTCGCCGAGCTGAACGGCCGTGTCGTCGGTACCGTTCGTCTCTGGCATGTGGAGGCGGGACATGCCCGGCCGGCCCTGTTGCTCGGGCCCCTCGCCGTCGATCCGCTGCTTCAGGGCCATGGCCTCGGCAGCACGCTGATGTGGGCGTCCATCGGGCGGGCTCGCGCGCTCGGCCATGGTGCCATCACGCTGATCGGGGATGCGCCGTATTACGCCCGCTTCGGCTTTTACGGCGCGCTGATGGATGGTCTGTCCATGCCGGGGCCGTTCGAACGGTCACGGCTTCTCGGCCTCAACCTGCGCAAGGGTGCCCTCGACGGCGCCGCCGGCATCCTCTCCGCAAGCGGCCTCCTCGACGAGGCGGCCGGTCTTCGGACGGCGGATGAACGACGACGGGCGGCTTGAGGATCAGACGGCGGTGACGATCGCCTGATCGCAGCGGCGGCGGAACGCGGCATCGTGCTGACGCCGGATGGCGCGGACCAGGGCGGCGGTGAGGGTTATGACGCCGGGGTCGCGGTCGATCGGCTCTTCGACGGGGGCCGGGGTGTTGGAGACGAACAGGGACAGCATGGGAAATCCATCGTTCGGCGTTCGAGCGTTTCCTGTGTTTTCAGATCTTCCGTCTTTGTTGCACTGCAATATCGGCCTTCCCATCCACATCGGCAACGGCGCGCGGTGGGAAGGCGACCTGCGTCTGTTTCATGCGTCGAAGAAACATATTCTTAAGGTCTCAGGAGTTCGCCCGCAGGCAATCTGCGACGCGGGCGCGGCGATGCGGTTGACCGCGCGCGCTCAACCCGCCACTAGCCCGTCGCCTGACCGTCATTTCCGCCGACTAAGGACGTGCTTCGCTCGTTGAGTTCGAGCGAGGCCGAGAAGAAGGATTGCCCGCATGACCGAAGCCGCCACCTCCTGGCCCGTCCATGGCCGCATCAGCGGTCCGATCGTGATGATCGGCTTCGGCTCGATCGGTCGCGGCACCCTTCCGCTCATCGAGCGCCATTTCGAGTACGACAAGACCCGCTTCACCGTGGTCGAGCCTTCGGACGCTCACAAGGCGCTTGCCGACGAGCATGGCCTGCGCTTCGAGCAGGTGGCGCTGACGAAGGAGAATTACCGCGAGATCCTCACTCCGCTCCTCACGGAGGGCGGTGGCCAGGGCTTCTGCGTCAACGTCTCGGTCGACACCTATTCCCGCGCGATCATGGAACTGTGTCGCGAACTCGGCGCCTTCTACATCGATACCGTGGCCGAGCCCTGGCCGGGCTTCTACTTCGACAAGTCGAAGAGCCAGGGTGACCGTACCAACTATGCCCTGCGCCAGGACATCCTCGACGCGCGCGCCGCCAGCCCGGGTGGCACCACGGCGGTGTCCTGCTGCGGCGCCAACCCCGGCATGGTGTCGTGGTTCGTGAAGCAGGGCCTCCTCAACGTCGCCTCCGATCTCGGCCTGACCACCCCCGAGCCGAAGACCCGCGACGAATGGGCGGCGCTGATGCGCGAAGTCGGCGTCAAGGGCGTCCACATCGCCGAGCGCGACACCCAGCGCGCCAAGGACCCCAAGCCCATGGATGTCTTCGTCAACACCTGGTCGGTGGAAGGCTTCGTCTCGGAGGGCAATCAGCCGGCCGAGCTCGGATGGGGCACCCACGAGACCTGGCGCCCGGACAACGCCCGCGACCAGGAGAAGGGCTCGCGCTGCGCCATCTACCTGCTCCAGCCCGGCGCCGACACTCGCGTGCGCTCCTGGACTCCCACGGCTCAGGGACAGTTCGGCTTCCTCGTGACCCATAACGAGGCCGTCTCGATCTCCGACTACTACACCGTGCTGGAAGGCGAGCGTGCGGCCTACCGTCCGACCTGCCATTACGCCTACCACCCCTGCAACGACGCCGTGCTCTCCCTCCACGAGATGTTCGGCAAGGCCGCCGCCGTGCAGGAGAAGCACCACATCCTCGACGAGAACGAGATCGTCGACGGCATCGACGAACTCGGCGTGCTGCTCTACGGCCACGAGAAGAACGCCTACTGGTTCGGCTCGCAGCTCTCCATCGAAGAGACCCGCCGCATCGCGCCCTACCAGAACGCCACCGGCCTTCAGGTGACCTCCGCCGTGCTCGCCGGAATGGTCTGGGCGCTGGAGAACCCCGAGGCCGGCATCGTCGAGGCGGACGAGATGGACTTCCGCCGCTGCCTCGAAGTGCAGATGCCGTATCTCGGCCCTGTCGTGGGGGTCTATACCGACTGGACCCCTCTGACCGGCCGCCCCGGCCTGTTCCCAGAGAATATCGACGAGAGCGACCCCTGGCAGTTCCGGAACGTGCTGGTTCAGGGCTGATGAAACATCCGGGCCGTCCGGTTTCATTCGGACGGCTCGAAGGCTTGCAGAGGCCGAGCTCGAGGTAGCGGACGGCTTGTCGGCGCGAGCCGTCGGTTTCGGGCCGTGCATGGATGTTGCAGGCGGCTGGCGGGATGTTAGCATCCCGTTCCGCACCGAGAGCATCCGCCATGGCCGTCGCCGCGCGCCGCGATCCCCACATGACCGTCGCCGCGTACCGCCCCAGGGGCGAGTGCCGGCCGGATGAGCATCGTGGGGAATTGCTCGATGGCGCGCCTGTCGCGGTGCTGCCCCCGCGCACGCGATATCAGACGATCGATGCGTGGGTGATCAAACGGCCGGGAGACCCGGCGGATCACAACGGCCGTCGCGCCCTGCCCGACTCTGGCAGGTTCGGCCTGGCCATCGACGATGTCGGGCCGATCCCAGGTGAGGTGGCCCGCAGCGTGCCGCCGCTTTCAGCCGATGACCCGGCGGATTCGATCCGCGTTGCCGAGGCTTCGTCCGATCGCACCGTGAAGCCTGACTGTGATCGTCGGACCTCCCTCATCGTGCCCCAGGACGAGGCCGGGATCGAAGTTCCTGATGGGGACGATGGTCACGATCTGCACGCCCGCGGCGGAACGATCGCCGCTCGCGATGTCTATACCGGCATATTCCGTTAAGCCTTCTCCGGAACTCCTCGATCCAGGTCCCGCCATTGCCCCATTTCGAAGATTTCTACGCCAACAAGCTCCGTGGTTCCCTCGGCGTCACCGATGCGGAATCCGTGCTCGACCTGCGTGGCAGCAACCGCCCGACGGCCGAAGCATCCCTGAACGACATGTTGGAACGCAGCCGCTTCGGCAAAGGCAAGACCGTCGCGATCCGCTTCGATCCGCCACCGGACGGGGGTGGAGAGACCCTGTTCCAGCCCATCGGCCGGCTACTGCTCGACGCCAAACGCAAGGGCATCGTCGACCGGCTACAGACCCTTCCGGCCGGAGATGGGCTCGGATTCTACGTGGCGCTGGCCGGCAAGGCGACCCGCTCCAGCGACTAGGACAGGGCATTTTTCGTCGGCAAAGAATACCGTCGCTTTGCGGGAGCGGTCTGCGGACTATCGGCGTTGGAGCTGGCACGGTCCATTCATCGCCTCAAGCGCCGGATTGCGTGCACGGGTCCGTTCCTGAAGGTCATTTCGTGACGCGTGTCGGCAGCAATACCATCGAGCGTCTCGCCCGCCTCGGTTTCGGTGCGCGAGGCGCAGTCTATTGCATCGTCGGTGGACTGGCGCTCCTCGCAGCCATCGGTTGGGGCGGCAGCACCGGCGACAGCGAGAGCGCGATCAGGTGGGTCTTCCTCGGCCCCTTCGGAGCGATCCTCGTCGGACTCATCGCGCTGGGCCTGTTCGGTTTCTCGCTGTGGAGGTTCGTCGAATCCATCACCGATGCGGATCGTCACGGCACGAATGCCAAGGGGCTCGCGGTGCGTGCGGCCCATTTCGGCAGCGGCATCGTCGCCGCCGGCCTCGGGTTCACCGCCGCCAGTCTCGCTTTGGGCCTTGGCCGGCGCGCCAGTGGCGGTGACGGAATGCAGGACTGGACGGCGTGGCTCCTGGCACGGCCTTTCGGTCCCTGGCTGGTCGGAGCGATCGGTCTCGGCATCGTCGCGGGTGGAATCGCCTTCCTCTTCAAGGCCGCCAAGGGCGACGTGACCGATCGGCTGGCCCTCGACGCGGCGCATTGCCGATGGGTCAAGCCGCTGGGGCAGTTCGGTTACGGGGCTCGCGGGATCGCATTCCTCATCATCGGCGGTCTCGTCATGGTGGCTGCCTGGTATCAAGCTTCGTCGGAGGTGAAGGGGCTTGCCGGCGCCTTTTCCACGCTACGGTCCCAGCCCTATGGCTCGATTCTCCTCGGCATCGTCGCGGCGGGACATCTCGCCTTCGGTATCTTCGGCCTGATCCAGGCGCGATACCGGCACATCGATGCGCCTGATCTCGACGAGACGGACGATGCGGTCATGCGCGCCGTACGGTCGTTGAACTGATGTCCCGCATCATGATCCGCCGGATGCGTTGACAGAAGGGTATCCGGTCGCCGATACCGCGCCCGGCCCGGAGCCCATGCAGCAGCGCACGTACAAGACGGCGGTGATGGTGGTCCACGATTGCGTGGCGACCGTCCTGGCCGTGACCCTCACCTTCATCTTCCGCTTCAACGGTGAGTTGCTCGCCGAGCGCCTGCATGCGCTCCCAATTCTTCTGCCACCCTTCGTCGTCTTCGCCGCGCTAGTCTATGGTCGGTTCAAGCTGTACCGGACCAAGTGGCGCTTCGCATCGCTTCCCGACCTCGCAGGGATCGTCAAGGCGGCGAGCGTGCTCGCCCTCACGCTTCTCGTCGTCGACTACGTGCTCGTCTCGGCGACCATGTACGGGTTCTACTTCTTCGGGAAGATCGCCATCGCCCTGTACTGGGTGCTGCAGATCTTCCTGCTGGGAGGCACCCGACTCGCCTTCCGCTACCTGAAATATGCCCGCTCGCGGCAGAGCCAGGCCCGCACGGCGACGACGCCTACGCTGCTGCTGGGGCGCGGCACGGATATCGAGCTTCTCGTGCGTGCCATCGAATCCGGCTCGGTGCGGCGGCTCTCCGCCAAGGGCATCCTGTCGCCGCGGGTCGACGAGATAGGCCAGATCATGCGCGGCGTTCCCGTGCTCGGGGCCTTTTCCGACCTCGAGCGCGTCGTCGCCACCCTTGCCGCCGAAGGAACTCCTGTACGCCGCCTCGTTGCAGTGCCCAACGCCCTGACGCCGGAGGCGGAGCCCGACGACCTGATCGCCCGCGCCCGCCGCCTCGGCCTTCCGCTGTCGCGGGTGACCAGTCTGGGCGAGGGCATGCGCGACGCCGAACTGGCGCCCCTGGAGATCGAGGATCTCCTCCTGCGGCCCACGGTCTCCATCGATCGGCCGCGCCTCGAGCGCTTCCTGAAGGGAACCCGCGTCATCGTCACCGGCGGCGGCGGATCGATCGGCTCCGAGATCGTCGCCCGCGCCGTCGCCTTCGGAGCGGCCTCGATCCTCGTCGTCGAGAATTCCGAGCCGGCCCTGCACGGTATCCTCAGCCAGCCGGCCATTGCCGCGGCCGATGTGACCGGCGCCCTGTGCGACATCCGGGACCGCGATCGCCTGCACACGGTCTTCGCCGGCTTCCGCCCGGACTATGTCTTCCACGCTGCCGCCCTGAAACAGGTGCCCTATCTGGAGCGGGACTGGTCCGAAGGCATCAAGACCAATGTGCTCGGCTCCATCAACGTGGCCGATGCGACGATCGCGGCCCGTGCCCGCGCCATGGTGATGATCTCCACCGACAAGGCGATCGAGCCGGTATCGCAGCTCGGGGTCACCAAGCGCTTCGCCGAGATGGTGGCCCAGTCGCTCGATGCCGAGCAGGCCGCCGCCCCACAGGAGAAGCCGACCCGGCTCATCGCTGTGCGCTTCGGCAACGTCCTGGGCTCGGTGGGCTCGGTCGTTCCGGTGTTCAAGGCGCAGATCGCGCGCGGCGGCCCGGTGACGGTGACCGATTCCGAGATGGTGCGCTACTTCATGACCGTGCGCGAGGCTGCCGACCTCGTCCTCACGGCCGCCTCGCACGGCGACCGCGAGGGGCGCAACGTGACACTCCCAGCATCCGGCTCCGACCAGCGTGCGGCGGTCTACGTGCTGAAGATGGGCCAGCCGGTGAGAATCCTCGATCTCGCGGAACGCATGATCCGGCTCGCCGGGTTCGAGCCCAATGAGGATATCGACGTGGTCTTCACGGGTTCGCGTCCGGGAGAGCGCCTGAACGAGATCCTGTTCGCTCGCGAAGAGCCGCGCGTGGCGCTCGACGGGATCGACGGCGTCATGGCTGCCAAGCCCGTCTTCGCAGACCGTATCGTGCTGGAAGGCTGGATCGGAGCCCTGAAGAAGGCGGTGGAGACCAATGACCGGAATGCCGCCGACGCGGTGTTCGAGGTCGCGGTCCCGGATTATCGCCACCGGTCGGCGCGGCCCGCGGCGCCGAAGCCCGTCCCGACGACCGTACCGGCCTAGAGGGCGGTCTCGGACCGGGCCAGGGCCGCAAGCCCTTCGGACGAGGTCAGTTTCGGGGACCAGCCCAGCGCCGACAGGCCGTCGGAACGCGCGACGAGGTCGCTCGACAGGCGCTCGAACACCTCCTGACGCCCCGTCAGGCGGCAGGCGAGGCCGAACAGGCTCGCGGGGCATGGAACGAGGCCGGGGCCCCGTCCGAGGCCGGATCTCAACGCAGCGATCATGTCGGGGAGCCTCGGCGCCTCCGGTTCGGCGGCGATGAAGGACCGGCCGAGCGAACCCTGATGGCGCAGCACCGTGACGATCGCCGCGGACAGGTTCTCCATCGAGATCAGCGAGCGGCGCCCGGTCAGGCTGGCGAGGGGGAGAGGATAGGGCGTGCGCGCGAGGCGTAACAGGGCCGCCATGTTGCCCTTCACGCCGCCGCCGTAGACGAGAACCGGACGCAGGGCGACCCAGTCGATCCCGATATCGGCCAGTGCCTGCTCGGCGGCGAGCTTGGAGCGGCCATAGGCGTCGGTGGGGCGCGGCGGGTCCGTCTCCGTGACGATTCCGGGTGCGCTGATTCCCGTCTGTGCCCGGATCGAGGACAGGAAGACGAAGCGACCGACCCTGGCCCGGGCGGCGGCCTCGGCGAGGCGACGCGTCGCCTCGATGTTCGAGGAGCGGTAATCGTCCTCCGGCGTGCCCGACATGGCATGGGCGAGGCCGGCGGAATGGACGATCGCGTCGACCCCGGCGAGAGCCGCCGACATGTTCATGGGACGGCTCAGGTCGCCGACGACCGCGCCGCTGGCGCCTGCCGGCACCTCGACCGGCCGCCGCAGCAGCACACGGACGCGATACCCCTCCGCCGAGAGTGAGCGCAGCAGGTGGCGGCCGATGAAGCCGGTGGCGCCGGTGAGCGCGATGAGTTCTCCGCTCAACGAATGGTTTCTCCTCGCATCGTCGAGAACCGACGCAGCATGAAAGCGACGAGGCAGGTCCCCGCCGCGAGGGCCGCGACGGTGACGAGCCAGGACGGCCAAAGCAAGGTCGTCCCCGCAAGTGCCGCCAGGGCGATATTGAGGAGGAAGACGCAGGCGACGACCTCCATCACCGAGCGGCCGTTGGTGGTGGCACGCTGGTAGTAGTGGCTGCGATGGGCCTGCCATACCTTTTCGCCCTTCATGGCTCGGCGCAGCAGGGTCAGGGTGGCGTCGGCGAGGTAATAGAGCGGGAGAAGGATCGCGGCTGCCAAGCCGCCCTGCAGGGCGAGGCGGTACAGCAGCCAAGCCACCAGCAGACCGATCGGGAGGGAGCCGACATCGCCGAGGAAAAGGCGGGCCACCGGCCGATTGAACGGAGCGAATCCGATCAGCGCCCCGAGCAGGGACGCCGAGACCAGGGTCGGAAGCGGAGACAGGTCGCCGATGAAGCCGAGGAGCATCAATGCGGCGGTGACCGGGACCAGGGCGGAGACGGTCATCCAGTCGAGCCCGTCCATGAAGTTCGTCAGGTTCACGAACCAGACGCCAGCCAGCACCGCGAAGGCGCGCTCGGCCGGGAGGGGGATCGCCGGAAACAGCCTTCCCTCCACCGACATGACGAGCCCGGCCACGACCAGGGTCTGAAGGCCGAGCCGGAGCGAGGCCGGCAGCGGTCGGATGTCGTCCACGGCACCGATGACGGCGAGGAGCAGCGTCCCATGGGCGAGGACCAGCGCCTCCATCGCATTCGGCATCGGTTTGGCCAGTGCCGCCGCGAGGCCGCAGGTCGCCAGGATCGCGAGGACGATGGCGATGCCGGCACCCTGAGGCGTCGGCACGCTGTGGCTCGAGCGGGCGTTGGGACGTGCGAGCGCGTAGCGTTGCAGGATCGGCTTCAGGAGCACGATCAGGATGGCGGTGAGGCAGGCGGCCAGCGGAACGGCGACGAGCGGCGCGAAGGGCATGGTGTCGGAAAATCCGCTCGGATCGGATGTCTCTCCTCTCCTCGTGGAGAGGAAGCAAGGATGGCTGGGTAGCCTTTTGGCGCGGAGAGCGGAACTACTTTGGCGGCGCTCTTTCGAAAGGGGGAGTGATCTTTTCCGATGATGACGTCAGACCCGTCATGGAAGATCTTCGTCGGACTGCAGCACTCGTTGCCATTTTGCTCTAGGCGCTTACTCTCCTGCACGCGCCACGTGTCGCGAGTTTCGACTGCGACCTACCGAACGGCATCGGCCTCGCCGCGACCGGTAGACGCTGAGATCCAGGCCAGCAGAGACCGCAGCGTCACGCACATCCTCTCCCCGCACGGGCGGGGAGAGGCTTCACACGGATGTCGGTCGCGCCAATTCGACGACGGCCTTTTCGAGTTCAGAACACTTTCTCGCCATCTGCGCGTACCGACGATCCCGCAATGCCGGCCGCTGCGTCCGCCTTCTCCGCCGCACGCTTGTCGAGGGCGCGGCCGACCACCTTGGCGATGCCGACCATGATCGTGTCGAGGATGTAGTCCTTGGGCGTGTAGACCGCAGTCACGCCCATGTTCTTGAGCACCAGTTCGTCCTCCGGCGAGATGATGCCGCCGACGACGAGGGGCACGTGGTCGAGGCCCGCCTCACGCATTTTCGCCTTGACGTCGCGCACCAGGGGAACGTGGCTGCCCGACAGGATCGACAGGCCAACCACGTGGGCGCCGGTCTCCTTGGCTTTCGCCACGATCTCGGCCGGGGTCTGGCGGATGCCGTCATAGGTCACGTCGAAGCCGACATCACGGGCGCGCAGTGCGATCTGCTCGGCGCCGTTGGAATGGCCGTCGAGACCCGGCTTGCCGACGACGAGCTTGGGGGTCTCGCCCAGCCGCTCCCCGAGATCGGCGATGAGGAGCTTGGCGTCCTCGGCCGCCCCCGACGAGATCGTCTCGAGGCTGACGCCGGTGGGCGCGCGGTACTCGCCGAAGACCTGGCGCAGGCGCGTACCCCACTCGCCGGTGGTGACGCCGGCCTTCGCCGCCGCGATCGAGACCGGCATGATGTTGGCGCCCGAGCGTGCCGCGGCTTCGAGCTCGTCGAGGGCCTTCTCCACGGCCTTGCCGTCGCGCTTCGAGCGCCAGTCGCGGATACGCTGCTCCGCTTCCATCTCGACGGTCTCGGAGACCGTGAAGATGGCACCCTCTCCCGCCGTGAGCGGCGATGGCTCCCCGGCCTGGAATTTGTTGACGCCGACCACGACCTGATCGCCAGCCTCGATGGCCGAGATGCGCTTGGCATTGGATTCGACGAGGGCGCGCTTGAGGGCGCCGGTCTCGACGGCGGCCACGGCACCGCCGATGCCGCCGATCTCCTTGAGAGCGGCGCGGGTCTCCTCCTTCAGGGACTCGACCTTGGCGTCGATGACCTTGGAACCGTCGAAGATGTCGTCGTATTCGAGAAGGTCTGTCTCGAAGGCGAGAATCTGCTGCATCCGCATGGACCATTGCTGGTCCCATGGCCGCGGCAGGCCGAGCGCCTCGTTCCAGGCCGGCAACTGCACGGCGCGGGCGCGCGCCCGCTTCGACAGCGTCACCGCCAGCATCTCGATGAGGATGCGGTGGACGTTGTTCTCGGGCTGCTGTTCGGTCAGTCCGAGGCTGTTGACCTGCACGCCGTAGCGGAAGATGCGCTTCTTCGGGTCTGTGATGCCGTAGCGCTCCTGGGCGATCTCGTCCCAGAGCTCCGAGAACGCCCGCATCTTGCAGATCTCGGTGACGAACCGCATGCCGGCATTCACGAAGAACGAGATGCGGCTGAACACGTCGGCGAAGCTCGCCTCGTCGAAATCGGGATCGTCCCTCACCGTGTCGAGTACCGCGATGGCGATGGCCAGCGCGTAGGACAGCTCCTGAACCGGCGTCGCGCCGGCTTCCTGCAGGTGGTAGGAACAGACGTTCATCGGGTTCCACTTCGGCACTTCCTTGGTCGTGAACAGGATCACGTCCTTGGTCAGGCGAAGCGACGGCGCTGGCGGGAAAACATAGGTGCCGCGCGAGAGGTATTCCTTGATGATGTCGTTCTGCGTGGTGCCCTGGAGGCCGGCGAATGGAACGCCCTGCTCCTCGGCCACTGCGAGATAGAGCGACAGCAGCCACGGCGCCGTGGCGTTGATCGTCATCGAGGTGTTCATCTGCGAGAGCGGGATCTGGTCGAACAGCGCCCGCATGTCGCCGAGATGCGCGATCGAGACACCGACCTTGCCGACCTCGCCGCGGGCCAGTTCGTGGTCCGGATCGTAG
This sequence comes from Methylobacterium marchantiae, assembly GCF_042679825.1. Classification (NCBI taxonomy): domain Bacteria; kingdom Pseudomonadati; phylum Pseudomonadota; class Alphaproteobacteria; order Hyphomicrobiales; family Methylobacteriaceae; genus Methylobacterium; species Methylobacterium marchantiae. The sequence goes on from NZ_JBHTND010000003.1 coordinate 100,291, forward strand.
CCGGTCTGGGTCGGCAGATCGAAGGCCACCGAAAGACCGGTCTGGCCCTTGGCGAGGTTGCCCCGGTAGAGAGCGTTCGACTCCTTGGCGTTGGAATGCCCGGCATAGGTCCGGATGATCCAGGGCTTATCGCGCTTGACCTCGGCGACGGTCGCATTCGCGCTCATTCCACTGACTCCGCTCGTTGAGATGTGCCGCGCTGACCCGCGCGTATTGCGCGGCACCCTAACCAAGCCGTGAGCACACGTCATCTGGTCCAAGGTCGAGGGAACGGCCCTACACTGACGAATGGCTGGAAAAATTCTAGACGAGATCCTCAACCGAATTGAAGACGTGCGAGCGTCGAAATCTCGGGAACGTATCCGTAAGCTCTTGACGCTATTGGAGATCCGGCCCGATCAGAGGCTAGGCTCGGCATCCGTAATAATGAATACGGCAGTCTTGGCGATGATTTGTCCGATTTCCCGGTGACGAAGGATGAGCATGGCCTTTTTGGGGGCCTTGGAGCGGTTCAGGTTCGCCGATATAGGGTCGCTCAGAACAAGATTGGGAGACCCAAGATGGCGGCGAGTGCGACGTTGAACACGACCGAAGTCAAGGACCTGTACGAGATGGGCGAAATCCCGCCTCTCGGTCACGTTCCTGCGAAGATGTATGCCTGGGCGATCCGGCGCGAGCGCCACGGACCGCCGGAGCAGTCGCATCTGCTCGAAGTGCTTCCCGTGTGGGAGATCGGCGACGACGAGGTGCTGGTCTACGTCATGGCCGCGGGCGTCAACTACAACGGCGTGTGGGCCGGCCTCGGCGAGCCGATCTCGCCCTTCGACGTGCACAAGGGCGAGTACCACATCGCGGGTTCGGACGCCTCCGGCATCGTCTGGAAGGTCGGCGCCAAGGTGAAGCGCTGGAAGGTCGGCGACGAGGTCATCGTCCACTGCAACCGGGACGACGGCGACGACGAGGAGTGCAACGGCGGCGATCCGATGTTCTCGCCCTCGCAGCGCATCTGGGGCTACGAAACCGGCGACGGCTCCTTCGCGCAGTATTGCCGGGTTCAGTCGCGCCAGCTCATGCACCGCCCCAAGCACCTCACCTGGGAAGAGGCGGCCTGCTACACGCTCACCCTCGCCACCGCCTACCGCATGCTGTTCGGCCACGCCCCGCACACCGTGCGTCCGGGCCAGAACGTCCTCGTCTGGGGTGCGTCCGGTGGCCTCGGCGTGTTCGCGGTGCAGCTCTGCGCAGCCTCCGGCGCCAATGCCATCGCGGTGATCTCCGACGACTCGAAGCGCGAATACGTGATGAGCCTCGGCGCCAAGGGCGTCATCAACCGCAAGGACTTCGATTGCTGGGGCCAGCTGCCGAAGGTGAACAGCCCCGAATACAATACCTGGCTCAAGGAGGCCCGGAAGTTCGGCAAGGCGATCTGGGACATCACCGGCAAGGGCAACGACGTCGACATCGTGTTCGAGCATCCGGGCGAATCGACCTTCCCGGTCTCGACGCTGGTCGCCAAGCGTGGCGGTATGATCGTGTTCTGCGCCGGCACCACCGGCTTCAACATCACCTTCGACGCCCGATACGTCTGGATGCGCCAGAAGCGCATCCAGGGCTCGCACTTCGCGCACCTAAAGCAGGCCTCGGCCGCCAACCAGTTCGTCCTCGACCGGCGCATCGACCCCTGCATGAGCGAGGTCTTTCCCTGGGAGAAAATCCCTCAGGCGCACACCAAGATGTGGAAGAACCAGCACGCTCCGGGCAACATGGCCTGCCTCGTCAATGCACCGCGGGCCGGCCTGCGGACGGTGGAAGACGTGATCGAAGCCGGTCCTCTGAAGCGCTGAATCGATCGATGCGCCTCAGCGCTTGCCCTCGGCGGGCAGATGCTGGGCGTATTCCTCGCGTTCTTCGCGCTGCTTGATCAAGTCGGCATAGGCCTGGCGCATTTCCGGTGACACGGAAACGCTCCGGGCCTTTTCCTTTTTGCGCTTGGGCGCCTTCTTGAACTGATTGGTCGTGTCGGTCATCGCGTCGTCCCGGAGTTCGTCGAGACCACCATACGGGGCTTCGACGACTGCGGCGAGACAGGGTTACCGCCAATCGTCGGCGATGGTAGATATCGTGTCGACAATCGAGGACCGACGAGACCAGGTCTGCCCATCCCCGAACCTCATTCCGAGGTGCCCGTGTCCGCGGGCCTCGAAGGAGCCCTCCAGACCTCACGGAGCGAACTGGAGGACCCCTGCGAGGCCGCCGCTTCGCTTCGGCACCTCAGAATGAGATTCAGCGCTAGGACGAACGGCGAAGCATCATGGACAAGTTCACCACCCTCACCGGCGTTGCCGCGCCGATGCGCATCACCAATGTCGACACCGATCGGATCATCCCGAAACAATATCTCAAGACGATCAAGCGCACCGGCCTCGGCAAGGGCCTGTTCTCCGAGATGCGCTACAACGACGACGGCTCGGAAAACCCGGATTTCATCCTCAACAAGCCCGCCTATCGCAACGCCAAGGTACTGGTGGCCGGCGATAATTTCGGCTGCGGTTCGTCGCGCGAACATGCACCCTGGGCCCTCACCGATTTCGGCATCCGCTGCGTGATTTCAACGAGCTTCGCCGACATCTTCTTCAACAACTGCGCCAAGAACGGCATCCTCGCCATCGTCGTCTCGCCGGAGGATTTGGAGAAGCTGTTCGAGGATGCCGAGCGCGGATCCAACGCGACCCTGACGATCGATCTGGAAAGCCAGACCATCAAGGGCCCGGACGGAGGCACCCTGCATTTCGACGTCGATGCGGGCCGCAAGGAAAGCCTGCTCAACGGCCTCGACGAGATCGGCCTGACCCTCATGCGGGCGTCGAAGATCGACGCTTACGAAGAGAAGCTGGCCGCGCGCGGATTTGCCTGAGCACCGGCATCATCACGGTTCGTTTACCATGGGCGCGCCTTAAAGGTTGGGAATCGCTGAAACCGCCCGGGAGACCGCCCATGACGTCGCGCGCGAAGCTGACCGCCCTTCTCTGTCTCGCGGGCGCTGCGGCGGCCGGGCCGGCCCAGGCCGATTTCCGCTCCTGCCTCGCCTCGCTCCAGGCCGAGGCGGCGGCGCAGGGCGTGTCGGCGCAGACCTTCCGCGCCGCCACCAACGGCATCGTCTTCGACGACAAGGTCATCGAGCTGTCCCAGGCCCAGCCCGAGTTCAAGACGCCGATCTGGGATTACATGGCGGCCCTGGTGGACGAGGAGCGCGTCGACGACGGCAAGGCGGCGATGAAGCAGCACGCGCAGGCGCTCGCCAATGCCGAGGCGCGCTATGGCGTCGACCGCTACACGATCGCTGCCGTCTGGGGTGTCGAATCGAATTTCGGCAAGAACCTCGGCAAGATGCCGCTGGTCCAGTCCTTCGCGACCCTGATCTGCTCGAACCATCGCCGCGCCGCCTTCTTCAAGGGCGAGCTGATGGCGACCCTCAAGATCATCGAGCGCGGCGACATCGATCCCTCGCGCCTGATGGGGTCCTGGGCCGGCGCCTTCGGCCAGACCCAGTTCATGCCCACCACCTACCAGCGCCTCGCCGTCGACGGTGACGGCGACGGTCGCCGCGACCTCGTCGATTCGGTGCCTGACGCCGTCGCCTCCACCGCCAATTTCCTGCGCGTGGCCAAGTGGGCGAACGGTCAGCCCTGGGGCTACGAAGTCCGCGTTCCCAAAGGCTTCAATGCCGGCGCCGCCGGTCGCAAGAACAAGCACGCCGTGGCGCATTGGGCCTCCATGGGGGTGACCCGGATCGACGGGCGTCCGCTCTCCGGCGAGGGACCCGCCGGAATCCTGCTTCCCGCCGGTATCAACGGTCCGGCTTTCCTCGTGACCAGGAACTTCGACGCGCTCTATTCCTACAACGCCGCCGAATCCTACGGGCTCGCCATCGCCGTGCTCTCGGACCGCCTGCGCGGCCGCGCCGGTATCCAGGCGGAATGGCCGACCGATGACCCGCCGCTGTCGCGTGCTGAGCGCCGCGATCTCCAGACCCGCCTGACCGCCCGCGGTTACGACGTCGGCGAGCCGGACGGCAAGGTCGGCTCCAAGACCCGCGACGCGATCAAGGAAGTCGAACGCAGCCTCGGCATGCCGCAGACGGGACGGCCCGGCGCGAAGGTGCTGGAGGCGTTGCGCCGGGGGTGACAGGTGGCGGGACGAGCGGGCTCCGTCCGATCCTGTCCTTTCATCCTTGTTCCGGATTGTAGTGAGATCTGTCGTCGGGGCTTCGCATTGGCTCTCCAAAGCTCCGGCACAGCAGTCGAGTTTCTCCGAGAACGTACGGTCTGCCGTCTCCGGCCCTACGGCTCGCCGCCGCGTGCGCGGTCGCACGCTGTCTATGAAGTAGGCAGAAAGATGCTGGAATAGGCACGTTGCGGCGGCCGTCTATCCTTACGTAGCTGAAACAAGCGCTAAGGAAGATCATGCTGTTTAAAAATTGTGCAATTGCTGCCGTGCTCATTCTTGCGACCGCCTCGTCCACAGCCCTTGCTCAGGCACCCGGAAAGCGTGGGGTTCAACAGCGTCATCAGGATATCGACGCCACGTATGGGATCGACCGACGCTACGAGCCGTCACAGATTCTGCGACCCGCGCCGAAGCAGGAGATGAAGATGATCCCCTTCCCCCGTGGCGGGCGGATGGAGATGATTCTGGTGCCGGCCAATCCGTCCTCGTGAGCGCGTCTGCCTAGGATTGATCGGGACGGGCGCAGCCCGGATGGATGCCAGCGTGGCGTCCATCCCCCAACGAAAAAGGCCGGGCAATGCCCGGCCTTTCGCAACTCTGGAAGTGTTGTGCCGAAATCCTACTCGGCTGAAGTCTTCGCAGCGGACTTGGCGGCCTTCTCGGCCTTGCGGGCGTCCTTGTTCGCCTTCGAGGCATCGGCCTTGGCAGCCTTCTCGGCCGGGCGGTCGGCGCGCTCGACGATACGGGCCGACTTACCGCGACGATCGCGCAGGTAGTACAGCTTGGCGCGACGGACCTTGCCGCGCCGCACGACGGCGATCGAATCGATCATCGGCGAATAGACCGGGAAGACGCGCTCGACGCCTTCGCCGTAGGAAATCTTGCGGACGGTGAAGCTCTCGTTGAGGCCGCCACCGGAGCGCGCGATGCACACGCCTTCATAGGCCTGCACGCGGGTACGCTCGCCTTCCTTCACCTTCACGTTCACGGTCACCGTGTCGCCGGGCTGGAAGTCGGGAATCGTCTTGCCGAGCGCAGCGATCTGCTCCTGCTCGAGCTGCTGGATGATGTTCATGGTCAAATTCCTGCCGGTGCGCGCCCACCGGTCCCAGGAGGGGACGGCGTGCGTCAGGATTTCGGCATCCTGTTTTGAGTTGCCGCGGGCCATACAGGAAGCGCCGGCGCTTGTCGACATCCTCGGCCTTCGAAAGCACTCAGGCCGGTAAGCCGTCATAGGCGCGGCGGTTGAGAAAATCCCGCGCACGGTCCACATGGAAGGGAGGCGCGGGCCGTTCCCTGCGCCCTTCCCGGCCGGCCTTGAACCGGCGCAGCGGACGAGGATACGTCAGAGCCATGTTCATCCAGACAGAAGCCACACCCAATCCCGCCACCCTCAAGTTCCTGCCGGGCCGCGTCGTCCTGCCCGAATCGACCTTCGAGGCCCGCGATGCGGACGCCGCCGCCCGCTCGCCCCTCGCCCAGCGTCTGTTCGACGTGCCCGGCGTCGCCGGCGTCTACTTCGGCCACGACTTCATCTCGGTGACCAAGATCGAGAACGAGCACGGCTGGCCGCAGGTGAAGCCCGCGATCCTCGGTGCGATCATGGAGCATTTCCAGTCCGGCGCGCCCGTCCTCGCCGAGGGCGTCGTGGCCGGCGGCGACGATGCGGAAGAGTTCTATGACGAGGCCGACCACGACACCGTGGTCACCATCAAGGATCTGCTCGAGACCCGCGTGCGCCCGGCTGTGGCGAGCGATGGCGGCGACATCACCTTCCGCGGTTACAAGGAAGGCGTGGTCTACCTGGAGATGAAGGGCGCCTGTTCCGGTTGCCCCTCCTCCACGGCCACCCTCCGGCACGGCGTGCAGAACCTCTTCAAGCACTTCCTCCCCGAAGTGCGCGAGGTCCAGGCGGTCTGAGGTCAGTCGCAAGCGCGCAACACCTCGCATCCTTCGTCGCTTCCGAGGCCGCCCCGCGCTGACGGGGCGGCTTTTTTCGTCGTAAACTCAAGAGCCCGGCGGGCATCCCGATCTGGAGTGACGTTGCGTATTCTGGCCATCGACACGGCGCTCGACGCCTGCTCCGTCTGCATCGCGACGGATCTCTCCGACGATCTCCTCGCCGAAGAATCCATGACGCTGGCACGAGGCCATGCCGAGGCGCTGCTCCCCATGCTCGAACGCGTGATGGCGCGAGTGGATGGCGGGTTCGAGAGCCTCGACCGGGTCGCGGTCACCGTCGGCCCCGGAAGCTATACCGGCCTGCGCGTCGGCCTGTCGGCGGCCCGCGCGGTGGGCCTCGCCACCGGGGTTCCGGTGGTCGGCGTCACCACTCTCTCCGCCCTCCTGGCGCCGTTGCTCGCCACCAATGGTGACGGCCTGATCGCGGCCGCAATCGATGCCCGGCACGGTTCGGTCTATTTCCAGGCCATGAACATGGCCGAGGGCATCGTCGTGCCCCCCAGCCTCGTGAGGCTCGAAGAGGCGGCCGACCTCGTCGGACGTGACACCATCACCCTCGTCGGTTCCGGCGCGCCCGCTCTATCCAGCCTGCTGAAAGCCCGCGGCATCGCAGCGACGATCCACGATGCCGGTCCGCCGCAGATCGCCTGGATCGCCTCCCTCGGCCTGCTCGCCGACCCTGCACAAGCCTTGGCGCGCCCGCTCTATCTGCGCGGACCCGACGCCTCTCCCCAGGATCATGCGAGGCTGGCCCGCCGATGATGCGTCCCATTTCTCCGTTCTGGGCCCTCGATTGGTGGCTGACCTGGTGGGACACCTGGGGTGGCGAGCCCTATGTGTCGCTGCTGCGGGATTCGTCCGCCGCGTCCGCCCTCGCCCGCCTGCACGCGACCGCCTTCGCCCGGCCGTGGGATGCGCATGAATTCGAGCGGATGCTGTGTGAACGGTCGACCGAAGCCCATGCCCTGTGGCGTGCGGGAGCGATCCAGGGATTCATCCTTTCGCGCCGTGTCGCCGACGAGGCCGAGATCCTGACGGTCGTCCTGGCGCCCTCGGCACGCGGAGCCGGTTTGAGCCATAAGCTCGTGCGCGACCATCTCGGACATCTCAGCGTGAGCGGGGTGCGCAGCGTCCATCTCGAAGTCGACGAGGGCAATGCCGCAGCCCTGAAGCTCTATGCCCGGCACGGGTTCAAGCAGGTCGGCGAGCGGACGGGGTACTACGCCCGCGCCGACGGTAGCCGCGCCACGGCCTTCACCATGACGGCGACCCTGTCGTGATCCACGATTCCTGATTGCCTGCCGACGATGACCCGTCTCGGCACCGCCATCCGTCTGTTGATCTGCGTCGTCGCCTTCGGCGTGCTGGTGGTGCCGCATCTCCTCAGCCTGAGATTCGGGCGTGGGCGGATCGCCGCACACGCGCCGACCTATTTCCATCGGGTCTTCCTGGCGCTCTTCTCGGTGAGGGTGACGCAGAGCGGCACGCCGCCCGCCCTGGGAGAGCCGGCCCTCGTCCTCTCCAACCACATCTCCTGGCTCGATATCCTGGTGCTCGGGTCGCTGCGGCCGCTCTCCTTCGTCGCGAAATCGGAGATTTCGGGTTGGCCGGTCGTCGGAACCCTGGCCCGGCTCCAGCGCACCGTGTTCATCGACCGGGCGCGCCGCGCCGCCACCGCCAGTGTCAATGCCACGGTTGCGAGCCGGCTCACCGACGGCGACCTCATCGTCCTCTTCGCCGAGGGTACGACCGGCGACGGAACGCGGCTGATGCCGTTCCGCTCCTCTCTCGTGGGGGCAGCCCGCGCCGCCATCGATGCCGAGGGCGGCACGCGCGACCGCGTCCGGCTCCAGCCGCTGGCCATCACCTATCCCCGCCGCAACGGCCTGCCCCTGATCCGGTCGGAACGGCCGGGTATCGCCTGGTACGGCGACATGGAACTCGCGCCGCATCTGGCCGTGTTCCTCAGAGAGGGACCGATCGACGTCCACGTGGTCTGGGGTGACCCCATCGCCTTCGAAGCCGGCACCGACCGCAAGCGCGCCACCGCCATGGCCGAGAGATCTGTGCGCAAGGCCATGCAGAGATCGGTGACGGGACGATGGGAGGACGAGACGGTCGTGCGGCCGGATTCATCTCCCGCGACGGACGCCCTTCCTTCCTCGGACATCGCCGCCTGAAATCCGTCAGGCGCGGCCCATCACCAGGCGCAGCTTCTCCGCCAGATCCTGGCGCAGGTAAGGCTTGCTGAGGAGCGGCTGATCCGCCGGCACGCCGTGCTCTCCCAAGGCGTTGCAGGTATAACCGGACGTCAGCAGGACTCGCAGGGCCGGTCGCCGTCGGCGCGCCTCCACGGCAAGTTGAACGCCGTTCATGCCGCCCGGCATGACCACGTCCGAGAACAGGATGTCGATCCGCTCCTCGCTTTCGAGACGGTCCAGCGCGGCGGCGGCATGACAGGCCGTCACCGTTCGGTAGCCGAGGTCGGTGAGGCTATCGACCGCCATGTCGAGCACGGCCGGCTCGTCTTCGACGACGAGGACGACTTCGCCCTCCACCGCGCGGCGCAGCGGCATGATCTGATCGGTGGGCCGCTCCACCGCCCGCTTGGCCGAGCGTGGCAGGTAGATATCGATGACACTGCCCCGGCCGACTTCGCTCGACAGATGCACGATGCCCCCGGCCTGCTGAGCGAAACCGTAGACCTGACTGAGGCCGAGACCGGTACCCTTGCCGACGTCCTTGGTGGTGAAGAAGGGTTCGAACGCCCGCGCCGCCGTCGCCTTGTCCATACCGGTGCCGCTATCCGTCACCGTGATCCGGACATAGGCACCGGGAGCGAGGGAATGCAGGCCTCGATGTCTGTCGGCGCCGATCTCGGCGTTGCCCGTCTTGATGGTGAGGGTGCCTCCCGCCGGCATCGCATCGCGAGCGTTGACGGCGAGGTTGAGGATCGCGCTCTCGAACTGTCCGGGATCGAGGTGGACCGGATCGAGGGAGGCGTCGAGGTCGAAACCGACCGTGACCGTCTCGCCGACCGCGCGATGGAGAAGCGTGCGGAAATCCAGGAGGAGGCGGTTGGGGTTCACCGTTTCCGGCCGCAGGACCTGACGTCGTGAATAGGCGAGGAGCTTCTCGGTGACCTCCGCGCCGCGGCGGGCAGCGACCATCGCCGATTGGGCGAGCCGTTCCACCCTCTGCGGGTCACTCGAACGGCGCAGCATCATGTCGAGATTGCCGACGATGATGGTGAGGAGATTGTTGAAGTCGTGCGCCACACCGCCGGTGAGCTGCCCGATCGCCTCCATCTTCTGGCTCTGGACGACCCGTTCCTGCGCCTCGTGCCGCTCGGTCGTGTCCATGACGATGCCGGCGAGAGATTGCGCTTCCCCCGCCGCGTTGAGATAGGCCTTGCCGCGCAGGGCGATCCAGCGGATCGCGCCGTCTCCGGCCCGCCTGATGCGGAACTCCGCTTCGAAGCTTCCCTGCGACGCCGCCGATTCGATGGCGGAGTCGAGGATCGCCACGTCGTCGGACAACACTTGGCCACGCAATTCCGCCAATCCCCAGCGCGGCTGGAAGCTGTCATGGCCGAAGATCCGGTCATGGCGCAGCGTGCGGCGGGACGTGTCAGTGGCGAGGTCGAGCGACCAATCGCCCATATCCGCGGCTTCGAGGGCGATGGCGAGGTTGTCCCGCGCGCGTTGCAGCTCCGCGCGCTGGCGCTCACGCTCGTCGGCCGTCCGCTCGGCCCGCCCGTAGAGGAAGTCGACCTCGCGCAGATAGACCCCGAGGACGATGATCCCGGCCGCCAGAGCCTCCATCCGGCCGGCGAACCAGCCGATGCTGCCTCGCGCCGCACCCGCCATGGTGATCAAGCTGTCGAAGACCAGAAGCAGGAGCGAGACGGCCAGCCAGAGCTGGAGCACCGTTCTCAGTCGCGTGGTCCAGCACAGGGTGCCGAGCGCGATCAGCGTCAGGGCCAGCACGCCAGGGCCGATCCCGGTGGTGCTCAGCAACGTGTAATCGTCACCTTCGACGCTCTTGGGCAACCAGGACACGTAGCGGTGCACCAGCATTGTGACGAGGCCGACGAGGAGAAGGATGGCGAGCATCGTCCACCGCGCCGCCGCATCAACGCGGGACAGGGGCACTTGGCGATACCGGTGTCGTCCCTCCGCCAGGGCATAAGGCAGGGCGAAGAGCGGCGGCCCGATATGCCAGAACGTCCATAGCCAGGTCGTCGTGTCGGGCCCTGTGCCGAGCATCCGGCCCGCCGCGAACAGGTTGGGAAACGAGAGCAGCTGAACGAAGACGATGAGGGTGGTGTAGAGGCTCCCGGCCGCGAGCAGGAGCAGCGGCACCGAACGCGTCCGCCGGTATTGCGTGAACAGCAGGAACGTCGTGACCGCATAGACCGTGACGAGGGCCGATTGGTAGCTCGGGACGAAGCCCGGCATCGGTACGGTCGGTGAAGCGGCGATGGGCAGGAGCGCCAGGGTCGTCGCGGCAAAGGCGCTGGCGACGCAGACGGCGAGCATCCGTTGAAAGGATGTCGCGGGGGCGGAGGCGAGAGTCTCCAGGCTTCGATCCGGCGTCACGTCGATCATGCTCCGCGTCGAAACGTTCTGACTTCTCCGTCGTGGTCGTCAGGGAAAAATTACTTAAAAGGCTTCCTGCCTATTGGAAAGCATTACTCGATGGCTGGAAGAACCGCTTCAGAAGCTCACGCGTAGCTCGCGGGACACCGTTACGCGCTCTATGTCGGTCGAGCGGTATCCGGCCTCTGTCTTCGACCGTTCTCGGGAAGCGACGGACGGGGCGAAACGTGCTAGCACCACGCGAGACGAGCGTCGTCCGCCAGCCCCGTGGCATCAGCCTGGGCCGGATGCGCGAGACGCCCGAGAATTCAAGGTGCTGGAACAGGTTCGTTGAAGAAAGCCTTCGTCAAATCCTACGGCTGCCAGATGAACGCCTACGATGCCGGCCGCATGTCGGACCTGCTCGGCAGTCAGGGCTATGCCGCCACCGACAGCGTCGAGGAGGCGGATGTCGTCATCCTCAACACCTGCCACATCCGCGAGAAGGCCGCCGACAAGGTCTATTCCGAACTCGGCCGTCTGCGTGTGCTGAAGACGGCTCGGGCGGAAGCCGGCCTGGACACCCGGATCGTGGTGGCAGGCTGCGTCGCTCAAGCCGAGGGCAAGGAAATCCTGTCGCGTGCCCCCGCCGTCGACGTCGTGGTCGGCCCGCAGAACTACCACCGGCTGCCCGATCTTCTCGCTCGTTCGGGCACGTCGCGTGTGGTCGACACGGAATTTCCGGTCGAGGACAAGTTCGATCATCTCCCCGTCCGCCGGACGGCCGCCGTATCGTCGTTCCTGACGGTGCAGGAGGGCTGCGACAAGTTCTGTGCCTTTTGCGTGGTTCCCTACACGCGTGGTGCCGAGGTCTCCCGGTCCGTCGCCGCGATCCTGGATGAGGCTCGGAAACTCGTCCGTGGCGGCGCCCGCGAACTCACCCTCATCGGGCAGAACGTCAACGCCTATCACGGCGTCGACGTCGATGGTTCGCCGGCGACGCTCCCCACGGTGCTGCGTATTCTTCAGGCGATCCCCGGTCTTCTTCGCCTGCGCTACACCACCAGCCATCCCAACGACATGGAAGACGACCTGATCAGGGCGCATGGCGACATCGCCGCGCTGATGCCCTACCTGCACCTGCCGGTTCAGTCCGGCTCGACCCGCGTGCTCCAGGCAATGAATCGCAAGCATACGGGCGACGATTACCGCCGGCTCATCGAGCGGGTCAGGCAGGTGCGGCCCGACATTGCCCTCTCCTCCGACTTCATCGTCGGGTTCCCAGGTGAGACCGACGCGGAGTTCGAGGAGACCATGCGGCTCGTGGCCGAGATCGGCTTCGCCTCCGCCTACTCGTTCAAGTACAGCCCGCGTCCCGGCACGCCGGCCGCCGAGCGCGAGGATGCCGTGCCGGAGACGGCGAAGGCCGAGCGTCTCGCCGCACTCCAGGCACTGCTCGATGAGCAGCGCCATGCGTTCAACGCATCTGCCGTGGGGCAGGTCGTCGAGGTGCTGGTGGAGAAAGCCGGGCGCCATGCAGGACAGGTAGCCGGCAAGACGCCGCATCTCCTGCCCGTCCAATTCGACGCCCCGGCCTCCGCCATCGGCACCATCGTGCCCGTGCGCGTGGTCCGGGCCGGTTCGAACAGCCTGTTCGGCAAAGCCGTCGCCGACGAGGCGGCGGCCGCTTGAGCAAGCGATTGGTACGAGATCGCCCTCCCGTCCTCGTCGGCTCGGCAAGTGCGCCTTGCCGGATCGGGTCTTTTCCTCGGACGAGCCACACCCCCAATCAAGGAGCTTCGGCGTGCCGGTATCTGACGGTCTGACTGGACGAGGTGCTCCGTTGCGCGGACGCGGACCTGCAGCGCGCGTCGGAGAAATCGTGGAGAGTGTGGACGTCTCGCTGACCTTCGACGACAACCGCCTCGCGAGCCTCGTCTTCGGCCAATACGACCAGAACGTCGCGCATATCGAGCGGCGCCTCGCCGTCACCGCCACCGCCCTGGGCAACCACCTCGTGGTGAAGGGACCACCGGACTCTGCCGAGAAGGCGCGCAAAGTGTTCGAGCGGCTCTATGCCCGAGTGAAGGCGAGCGGCACCGCCCTGACCCTCGGCGACGTGGACGGCGCGATCCAGGAAACGACGCTGCAAGGCAATCTCTTCCCCTCCGCCGAAGTGAGCGCGGAGCCGGACCGGCCGCATTTCGACCAGATCGCAACGCGCAAGCGCGGCGCCGTCCGTGCACGCAACGCCGCGCAGGACAAATACATCAAGCTCCTGCGCAACCATGAACTGGTCTTCGCCGAGGGTCCGGCCGGCACCGGCAAGACCTGGCTCGCGGTGGGCTACGCCGTGTCCCTGCTCGAGCAGGGGCACGTCGAACGGCTGATCCTGTCGCGCCCCGCGGTGGAAGCCGGCGAACGGCTCGGCTTCCTGCCGGGCGACATGCGCGAGAAGGTCGATCCCTATCTGCGGCCGATCTACGACGCGCTCTACGACTTCATGGAAGCACGCCATGTGGACCGCAGTCTCCAGACCGGCGTCATCGAGATCGCGCCGCTGGCCTTCATGCGCGGACGAACCCTCACCAACGCCGTGGTGCTCCTCGACGAGGCGCAGAACACGACCTCGATGCAGATGAAGATGTTCCTCACCCGGCTCGGCGAAAATTCGCGGATGATCATCACCGGCGACCCGAGCCAAGTCGACTTGCCGCCCGGCCAGAGATCCGGTCTCGTGGAGGCGGTGAACATCCTCGACGGCGTCGAGGGCATCGGCCGCGTCACCTTCCGCGACGTCGACGTGGTGCGCCACGATCTCGTCCGACGCATCGTGACCGCTTACGAATCCGCTGCCCATGGCGAGGGCGATTCCGACCGCTCATCACCATCCCGCCGCCGGCCCCCGGCCTGATGCCGATGCCGTCCACCACCCCCTTGCCCCGTTCGGAAATCGATGTCGCCGTGGAGGATCCGCGTTGGGATTCCGTGGTTCCCGACCTCGAAGCCTTCGTGACCCGGGCAGTAGAGGCGGGAATCGTCGTCGCCCCCGATGCGCCGACCCATCCCGTCGAGGTGAGCGTACTGCTGACGTCGGACGATGTGGTCCAGGAACTTAACCGCACCTGGCGCGGCAAGGACAAGCCGACCAACGTTCTGTCCTTCCCCGCACCGCCGCAACCCGCCCATGCCGGGATCGCGGTGCCTCTCGGTGACGTCGTTCTTGCGTATGACACGATGCTGCGCGAAAGTGCCGAGCAGTCGAAACCGCTTCACGATCACCTTGCGCACCTTCTCGTCCATGGCACCCTTCATCTTCTCGGCCAGGACCACGAGACCGGCGACGCGGAGGCGAACGCCATGGAGGCCCTGGAGACCGAAGCCCTGCGCGGCCTCGGTATCCCCGACCCCTATGCCGACTGATGGGCGATCCCGCCCGCATTCCCAGACCAGAGAGACATGACGAACGATCGAAGTCGCGGCGCGGCTCAGGCTGCGCCCAGTAGCAGTGACGGTGAGGCGCAGGCGCGCGAGCCCTGGTACGACCGCCTGCTGCACGCCTTCCATCTCCGGCCGCGCGATTCGTTGCGCGACGATATCGAGGATGCGCTGGCCGAGCCCGATTCAGGCGAGAACGCGTTCTCGCCCCTGGAGCGGGCGATGCTCAAGAACGTCCTCGGGCTGCACAAGGTGCGCGTCGACGACGTGATGATCCCGCGGGCCGACATCGTCGCCGTCTCCATGGAGACGAGCCTCGGCGATCTGCTCAAGCTGTTCCGCACCGCCGGCCATTCGCGGCTGCCGGTCTACGGCGACACCCTCGACGATCCGCGCGGCATGGTCCATATCCGCGACTTCGTCGACCATATCGCCGCCAAGGCGGAGGCGACCACGCGGCGTCCGAGCGCCGCCGCCGTCACCGCACTTCCCGACACGTCCGGTGACGTCGTGGCCGTCGTTCCGCCGCGTCCGCGGCGGGGCACCCGTGCCCTGAAGGCGCTCAACCTCGGCAATGTCGACCTTTCGGCGACCCTGGCTTCGACCCGCATCCAGCGGCCGGTCCTGTTCGTGCCGCCCTCCATGCCTGCGATCGATCTTCTGGTGCGGATGCAGGCGACGCGGACCCACATGGCCCTCGTCATCGACGAATACGGCGGGACCGATGGACTGATCTCCATCGAGGATCTGATCGAGATGGTGGTCGGCGACATCGAGGACGAGCACGACGTCGCCGAGGGGCGCCTCGTCCAGCGCGTGGAAGGTGACGCCGACGTCTTCGTCGCCGATGCCCGGGCCGGCCTTGCAGAGGTCTCCGAGGCGAGCGGAGTCGATCTCGTGGCGGCGGTGGGCGAGATGGCCGAGGAGATCGACACGATCGGCGGCCTCATCGTGACGCTCGCCGGACGCGTGCCCTCTCGCGGCGAACTGATCACCGGGCCGGGCGATCTCGAATTCGAGGTGCTCGATGCCGATCCGCGCCGGGTGAAACGGCTGAGGCTGCATCGCGGTCCGATGAAGATCGCTCCGCTGATTCCGCTGGCCCTGCCGCCGCCGAGCAGCGGACCGGTCGCCGAAGCCTCCTAAAGCAACGGGCCGGATGTCTCGTTCGGCCGCTTGTTCCGGAATTCTGCCCAAGATCAGCTTCTCCCGGATGGTGGTATCCACTTGCCGGGCTGATGCTGCAGCCGAAATGGTCAGCCCATGAGCCACGCCTTCGACGGCGCCGATTCGCACGTCGCGCCCGTGCGCGGAGGCGCGACAGGTCCGCTCGCCCACTTCGCCCAATGGGTGATCCTCACCTCCGGCTGGCGACGCGTCCTCATCGCCTTCCTGGCCGGCGCGGTCGGCGCCCTGGCGATGCCGCCTTTCGGTGCCCTGCCCGCCCTGATCCTGTCGCTGAGCATCGCGATCTGGCTGATCGACGGGGCGGCGACGGGACGGAGCAAAATTCGCGGTGCCATCCTCGCCTCCGCCGTCATCGGTTGGGCCTGGGGATTTGGCTACCTCACCGCCGGGCTGTGGTGGCTCGGCTCCGCCTTCCTCGTGGAAGCGGATGAATTCCTGTGGGCATTGCCGCTCGGCGTCATCGGCCTTCCCGCCGTTTTGGCCCTGTTCTACGCGGCGGGTTTTGCCCTTGCGCGCCTGCTGTGGTCGCGGGGACCGGCGCGCATCGCTGCCTTCGCCTTCGGCCTATCCGCGTGCGAGTGGCTGCGAGGCCATCTCTTCACCGGGTTTCCCTGGAACACGCTCGGCATGGCCCTCGGCCAGAACCTCTGGCTCATGCAATCCGCCTCGGTGATCGGGCTCTATGGCCTGACCCTCCTCGCGATCCTGATCGCCTCGGCGCCCGCCACGCTCGCTACCGGCGAGACGGTGCGCGGCCGCTACGGACCGTCCTTGGCGGCTTGCCTTGCAGTCGCGGCCTTGGCTCTCTTCGGTTCTGCTCGACTGCCGGCAGCACCGACAGCGACCGTGGCGGGGGTGCGTCTGCGGCTGGTCCAGCCGAACCTCAACCAGGATGCCAAGTTCCGCCCCGAGAATCGGGCGGACATCATCGACTGGTACATCTCGCTCAGTGATCGCGCCGCCGCTCCGAACCGCACCGGCATCGCCGACGTCACCCACGTGATCTGGCCGGAATCGGCTTTCCCTTTCCTGATCCAGCGCGATCCGACCTCTCTCGCCCGCATCGCCGCGGCCTTTCCTGCGGGGCGCCAGCTCATCACGGGAGCCGCCAGGGCCGAGGAGCCGCTACCGAACGAGCGCCCGCGCTTCTTCAACTCCATCCTGACGATCTCCGCCGGTCCCAAGCTCGGCGACATCTATGACAAGGTCCATCTCGTGCCCTTCGGCGAATATCTACCGGGCCCTCTCGACGCCGTCCTGAGAGCGGTCGGGCTCCGCCAGTTTGTCTCGATTCCGGGTGGGTTCACATCCGGCGCCCGCTCGGGACAACGCCTCCTCGACGTGAAGGGGCTGCCGCCCGTCGCCGCCACGATCTGCTACGAGGCGATCTTTCCCGGCGAAATCTTGCCGGGACGCGTATCCGGCGGGCCGCCCCCCGTGCCGGGGCTGATCCTGAACCTCACCAACGACGCCTGGTTCGGCGACACGCCGGGGCCGCGCCAGCACTTCGCCCAGGCCCGGTTGAGAGCCGTCGAGGAGGGGCTTCCCCTGGTTCGCGACGCCAATACCGGCATCTCGGCGGTGGTCGATCCGTATGGGCGCATCACCGCCAGCCTGCCCGTCGGCGTGGAGGGCATCCTCGATGCCGATCTCCCCGTCCGACTTCCCGGCCGCACCCTCTATGCCGGGTTCGGCGACCTGCCCTTCGCGGCGATGCTCGCCGGAATCGGGCTCGTCGCTCTCATTGCAAGGCGCCGCATCGCGTGACCGATAGTTCATCGAAGATCGCCCGTCCCGTCCTGGTGGGGCTCGGGATGATGCTGGTCGCGTTCAACATGCGCCCGGCGCTCACCACGGTCGGCCCCCTTCTCGAAGCGATCCGCAAGGATACCGGCCTTACCGCTTCGGGCGCCGCCTTCCTGACGACCCTGCCGGTCCTCTGCCTCGGTCTCGCCTGCGTGCTCGGCCCGGTCATCGTACGCCGGACCGGAGCCGAAAGAGGCGTGCTGATCGCCATCCTGATCATCGCCTTCGGCTCGGGCCTCAGGGGCCTCGGCGGGCTTCCTCCCCTCTTTGCCGGCGCCTGCATCGCCGCCGGAGGGATCGGCCTCGCCGGCGTCATGCTGCCGGGGCTGGTGAAGCGCGATTTTTCCGAGAATGCCGGATTGATGACCGGCCTCTACACCATGGTGCTGTGTCTCGGCGCCGCCACAGGAGCCGGCGCTGCCGTACCGCTCGCCGATGCTCTGAGCGGATGGACCTGGGCCCTGGCGTCCTGGGCCGTACCGGCCGTAGTCGCGGCTCTCGCCTGGATCGCCCTCGTCCCCAAACAGGAAAACGGACCGCCGCCTCCGCGCCGCAGCTCGCTCTGGCGCGATCCGCTCGCCTGGCAGGTGACGGGCTTCATGGGCCTGCAATCGTCGCTCGCCTATATCACGTTCGGCTGGCTTCCGGTGGTCCTGCAGAGCCGCGGCCTATCGGCGGTGGAGGCCGGGTTCGTCGCATCGGTCATGAGCATCGGACAAGCACCGAGCGCTCTCCTCGTCCCCGCCTTCGCTGCGCGTCTGAGCGAC
The DNA here is from genome assembly GCF_042679825.1 of Methylobacterium marchantiae. NCBI lineage: Bacteria > Pseudomonadati > Pseudomonadota > Alphaproteobacteria > Hyphomicrobiales > Methylobacteriaceae > Methylobacterium > Methylobacterium marchantiae. Next base: position 118,259 of record NZ_JBHTND010000003.1, read on the forward strand.
CAACGTGGCATCGCGATTGCCCTGCTCGCGCTCGCCGCAGCGAGTTTCCTCGCCCTGGTCCATGGTCCGGTCGGCCTCGTTCTCCCGCTCGGCATCGGCCTCGGATTGGGCCTTGGGGGATTGTTCGGTCTGGCACTCACCATCGTCGTGCTGAGGTCGCGCGACGTGACGAGCGCCGCCGGCCTTTCGGCCATGTCGCAGGCGGTGGGCTACTCCATCGCCGCTTTGGGCCCGCTGGGCTTCGGTTTCGCCCATGATGTCTTCGGCGGCTGGAGTGTCTCCGCCGGCTTGTTCTGCGCCATCGCTCTGGCATCGGGCGTCTTCGCCCTCGGCGCGGGCCGAGACCGCAAGGTCGGCACCTCCCTCACCGCCTGATGATCGCATAAAAAACCCCTCCGCGATCACGACGATCGCGGAGGGGATGTGATGCACGCGAAAGCGACGCTGCCTTACTCGGCGGCGACGCGGTGGGCGTGGCTGCCGTCGGTATAGGTCTCCGACTGCAGGCGCTTGCCCGGGGCCGCACGGCCCGGAAGCGGCGGGAGCGCCTTGGCCTTCTCCAGATCGATCCCCGCGCCCTCGGCGACACGGCGGCCGTAATCCTCGTCGGCGTGCCAGAAATGCCAGACCATCCGCAACTGGATCGGCTCAGGGCACTGCTTCATGTCGCCCACGAGATTGGCGATCAGATCGTCGCGCTCCCAATCCTGGAACGAGCGGTAACGCACGCCGGCCTGGGTGTAATCGTCCTCGGTGCGCGAAGTCTGGTAGCGGCCGAGTTGGCCCTGGACCGGCTGGTGGTAGTCCTTGGCGGGCTTGGGAGCTTCGGCCAGGCCTTCGCCGAGGGTCGAGGGCTCGTAGTTGATGTGCCGGTTCTTGCCCGTACCGTCGACGCCGTAAGTCATCTGGCCATCGCGCTGGTTCGAATAGACCTTCACGCCGGGCTGCGGCGCGTTGATCGGCAATTGCAGGTAATTGGCGCCGACACGGTAGCGCTGCGTGTCCGAGTAGGACAGCGTCCGGCCCTGGAGCATCTTGTCGTCAGAGAAGTCGATGCCGTCCACGAGCACGCCCGTGCCGAAGGCCGACTGCTCGACTTCCGCGAAGAAGTTGTCGGGCACGCGATCGAGGACCATGCGGCCGACCGGCAGCAGCGGGAAATCTTCGACCGGCCACAGCTTGGTATCGTCGAGGGGATCGAACGACAGGTGATCGTTCGGGCCGTCGGGCATGATCTGCACGCAGAATTCCCACTCGGGGAAGTTGCCGGCGGTGATGTTGTCGTAGAGGTCGCGTGTGGCGTGGCCCACATCCTTCGCCTGGATCTCGGAGGCCTGCGCCGAGGTCAGGTTGCGGATTCCCTGCTTGGGCTCCCAATGGAACTTGCACAGCACCGCCTCGCCCTGATCGTTGACCAGCTTGTAGGTGTTGACGCCCGAGCCTTCCATCTCGCGATAATTCGCGGGGATTCCCCAGGGCGACTTCAGGTGCGTGACCATGTGGATCGCTTCGGGGTGCTGGGCCACGAAGTCGAAGAAGCGCCACGCCTCCTGGCGGTTCGTCACCGGATCCGGCTTGAACGCGTGGATCATGTCGGGGAACTTGATCGCGTCGCGGATGAAGAAGACCTTGAGGTTGTTCCCCACCAGATCCCAGTTGCCGTCGACGGTCTTGAACTTGACCGCGAAGCCGCGCGGATCGCGCTCGGTCTCGGGGCTCTCCTTGGCACCGGCCACGGTGGAGAAGCGCACGAACATGGGCGTCTTCACGCCGGTCTCGTTGAGCACGCGGGCGCGGGTGTATTTGGAAGCCGGCTCGTTGCCGATCTTGCCGTAGGCCTCGAAATAGCCGTGGGCGCCGGCGCCACGGGCATGGACGACGCGCTCGGGAATGCGTTCACGATCGAAATGCGTGATCTTCTCGATGAACTGGTAATTCTCGAGCGTCGCAGGTCCCCGCTCCCCGACCGTCCGCGTGCTCTGGTTGTCGCGAACCGGATGGCCCTGGCGGGTCGTGAGTATCGGGCGTTGATCGCTCATGCGTGACTCTCTCCTGAAACTCCGGGACGATCCGGATGTCGCTCGCGGTGCCGCTGCGACGACCATGGAATCGTTCTGAGACATCCTTATGAACCGGGCCGGCACGTTTGGCTAATGCATCGTCGCAAAGGTTGCGATAGACAGAGCCTATGAACGTATCCGGTCTGTCCCTCAGGGATCTGGAATATGCGGTCGCCGTGGCCGACGAGAATCATTTCGGGCGGGCGGCAGAGCGCTGCAACGTCACGCAGCCGACTCTGAGCGTTCAAGTGCGCAAGCTCGAAGAGGCATTGGGTCTCGTGCTGTTCGAGCGCGGTAACCGGCGGGTGATGCTGACGCCGGCGGGGCAGAGCGTCATCCGTCAGGCGCGCGCCGTGCTCGCGGAAGCGCAGCGCCTTCTGGCCCTGGCCAGCGAGGGGCGCGGCGCGCCGCTCACAGGGCGTCTGGTCCTGGCTGCGATCCAGACCTTGGGGCCGTATCTGTTTCCCCTGGTCCTGCGGACGCTGCGCCAGGAATTTCCCATCCTGTCCCTCGCCTTGACCGAGGCCAGGACCGCCGAGATTCTGGAAGGCCTTCGCGACGGCCGGATCGATGCGGCGCTGATCTCCCTGCCGGTACCGACCTCCGGTCTCACCGTATCGCCCCTGTTCATCGAGCCGTTCCTGCTGGCCTGTCCCGCTGATCACGCCCTCGCCCAGGGGGGCGCCCTGAGGGCGACGGACATTGCGGGGCCGGATCTGCTTCTCCTCGACGAGGGCAATTGCCTCCGCGATCAGGCCGTGGCTGCATGCGGCGCCGGTTCTGCGGCAGGCCGCCACGCCACCAGTCTCGAGACGCTCCGCTCGATGGTGGCCGCGGGCGCGGGTTACACGCTTCTTCCCGCCCTCGCCGTCCCGCCCGGCGCCGATGCCAGCGGCCTGACGGTGACGCGCACCTTCGACGTCGACGGCCCCGGTCGGACCATCGCGCTGGCATGGCGCTCAAGCGATCCGCGCGCCGCCGGCCTGTCCCATCTCGCAAGCTTCTTTCGGGCCCATGCCCCCGCTGGGACCGCGGCGTTTCGCGACGATGCCGGGGCGAATCGTGACAGCGTCGCCGATCCGGTGTAGCGCCGGCTTCCTTCCGAAGACCGGTTTCCTCCGTGCTCAGTCCGCGCTCCCTCGGCCTCTGGACGGCGCTCGTCGCCGCGTCGGCCGCCTTCGCCTACAGCCTCACGCTGGCGCGTTTCCCGGCGGCGCTCCTCCTCGGCCCGATGCTCGTGGCCATCGCCTTCGGCGTCGGCGGGGCGAACCTGTCCCTCGCCAAGCCCGGCTTCCAGGCGGCACAGACCATCATCGGTTGCCTCGTCGCCAAATCGGTCACCGCCGATATCGTGGGCACGCTCCTCGACGACGGATTGCTGATCCTCGCGGTCGTCCTCGTCACCGTGATGGCGGGTGCGCTGGTCGGCTGGGCTCTCACGCGACTCCGCATCCTACCCGGCAGCACCGCGGCCTGGGGCTCGTCTCCGGGAGGAGCCGCCGCCATGACGGCCATGGCGGAAGAATACGGCGCCGATCCTCGCCTCGTCGCCTTCATGCAATATGTCCGTGTCGCCGCGGTCGTTCTGTCCGCCTCGATCGTCGCCCGTATCCTCACCGACACGGCAAACCCGGCGAAGGGGGCGGCACTCCCGGATACAGAGTTCCTTCCCGTTCTCGCGACCCTGGCGGTGGCCGGTGCCGGCTTCTTCCTCGCACGTCTGATGCGGCTCCCGGCGAGCGCGCTCGTCGGACCGATGATCCTCGGCGCGGTACTCCACGCGACGGGGATCGTGTCGATGGCGATGCCCGACCTTGTCCTCGACCTCGCCTATGCCTGCATCGGCTGGTATGTCGGCCTGCGCTTCACCGCACAGACGGTACGCGAGACGATGGCCGCCCTTCCGGGCATTCTGATAGCCACCTTGGCCGTCATCCTCATGTGCGGCGGCTGGGCGTTCGGCCTGACCTTCCTCCTGCCGGTGGACTTCCTGACCGCCTTTCTCGCCACCAGCCCCGGCGGGCTCGATTCCGTGGCGATCATCGCGGTCGGCTCGAAAGCCGACGTGTCGTTTGTCCTTGCGGTGCAGACGCTTCGGCTGTTTGTTGTCTTGATCACCGGTCCGTTTCTGGCCAAATGGATCGCCCGCGGCGTGCCCGCAGATCGCTGAGGCCATGCACGCCCTCTATCTCGCCTTCCTCAATTCCTGGAGCGGCCTCGTCCACGGAGTCCGGACGGAGCGGGCGCTGCGCCTCGAACTCGTGCTGCTCGTCGTTGGAATCCCGGCCTCCTGGTTCCTGGGTACAACGCTTTGGGTGCGGGTCGCGCTGCTGGCGAGCCTGCTCCTGATGCTGGCGGCCGAGTTCCTGAACACCGCGATCGAGAAGCTGTGCGACCATCTCCATCCGGGTCGTCATGCCAGGATCGGGATCGTCAAGGATCTCGCCTCTGCCGGAGCGTTCATGGCGCAGGCGCTGGCGGCCCTGGTCTGGCTCGCTGGCATCATCGACAGGTTCTTTTGAAGGCGGGGGCTCACCGCCGTCTCCGGGTCACCCGCGGAGCTATCGAGGTCCGCCCCCTGCTACAGCATCGACCCTCGCTTCTTCGTCCCGGCAGGCGTATCCCGAGGCCAATCAGACCACGATCCAGACTTCTTACGGAGCACGCGACTCCTTGACCGACTACATCCGCAAGATCCTCACCGCCCGCGTCTACGACGTTGCGATCGAGAGCCCGCTCGATCCCATGCCGCGCATGTCGGCGCGCCTGGGCCGCCCGGTCCTGCTCAAGCGCGAGGATCTGCAGCCGGTCTTCTCGTTCAAGCTGCGCGGCGCCTACAACAAGATGTCGGGTCTCTCGTCCGAAGTGCTGGCCCGCGGGGTCGTCTGCGCCTCGGCGGGAAATCATGCCCAGGGCGTGGCTCTGGCCGCCGCTCGTCTCACCGTGCGCGCGGTCATCGTGATGCCGCGCACCACGCCGGCCATCAAGGTCGATGCCTGCCGCGCACGCGGGGCCGAAGTGGTCCTGTTCGGCGACACGTTCGACGAGGCCCTCCTCCATGCCCGTCAACTGGAGGCCGAGCAGGGGCTGACCTTCCTCCACCCGTTCGACGATCCCGACGTGATCGCCGGGCAGGGCACGATCGGCATGGAGATTCTGACCCAGCATTCCGGGCCGATCGAGGCGATCTTCGTGCCGATCGGCGGCGGCGGGCTCGCTGCCGGCATCGCCACCTTCGTGAAGTACCTGCGACCCGAGACCAAGGTCATCGGTGTGGAGCCGGACGATGCCGCCTGCATGGCTGCCGCTCTTGCAGCCAATGAGCGCGTGACCCTGGCCACGGTCGGTCTCTTCGCCGACGGTGTCGCCGTGCGTCAGGCCGGCGAGGAGACCTTCCGCCTCTGCCGCGAGCATCTCGACGAGGTCATCACCGTCGATACCGACGCCATGTGCGCCGCGGTCAAGGACATCTTCGACGATACCCGTGCGGTCTCCGAACCCTCCGGCGCGCTGGCGCTGGCCGGCGCAAAGGCTTACGCCGCCCGTGAAGGTGGCTCGGCGGGGACGCTGGTGGCGATCTCGTCGGGCGCCAACCTCAACTTCGACCGCCTGCGCCATATCGCCGAGCGCGCCGAGATCGGCGAGCAGCGCGAGGCGCTTCTCGGCGTGACCATTCCGGAGAAGGCGGGCGCCTATCGCGCCTTCATCCGCCATCTCGGTCCGCGCGCGATCACCGAATTCAACTATCGCTATGCCCGCTCGGCCGAGGCACAGATCTTCGTCGGCATCAACCTGCCCGGCGGCATCCCGGAGAAGCGCGCCCTCATCGCCGGCCTGCGTGCCGATGGTTACAGGGTGGTCGATCTCAGCGACAACGAGATGGCCAAGGTGCATGTTCGCTACATGGTCGGCGGCCGTTCGACCGGCCTCTCCGACGAGCGCATCTACCGCTTCCAGTTTCCGGAGCGGCCGGGCGCCCTCATGCGGTTCCTCGACGGCCTGGCGGACGGGTTCAACATCACCTTGTTCCACTACCGCAATCACGGCGCCGATTACGGTCGCGTGCTCGCCGGGATCAGCGTGCCCGCCGAGGAGCGCTCGCGCTTCGACGCGGCGATGGAAGCTCTGGGCTATCCTTACGTAGATGAATCCGAAAACCTCGCCTACCAGTTGTTCCTGGATAATGGCCTAGGCACCGACGATGCGTCTTCGTCGATCGACCTCGTGTCCACCCAAGCGGGTGACAGATAGTAGACCGGCGGTGATAGCGCTCGGCGTCTTTCCCGCGCTGCACGAAACCGATTGCGCGAATGACATAATACGACGGGATTTTTTGGAAAACGCTGCGCGTCGGGAACACTTCCTCAATGCGCAATCGGTTTACTGCCTGCCTTCACCTCGAAGGCAGTCTCTCCCATGTCGGTCGCCACCAGTCTCAATGTCCGCCTCCCAGTCATCATCGTGGGACTGGCGATGGCCAGTACGGCGCTCATGGGAGGCCTCAGCTGGTATTCCGCCCGTGCGGGACTTGCCGATGCCGTGCAGGAGCGATTGGAATTCGCAGCCTCCGCGAGGAAGACCGGGCTTGAACTGATTGCCGACCGCGTGAAGGGCGATCTGCTCGCCACCGCGAACAACAGCCAGGTGGCCAGCAATGTCGGCGACCTGATCGAGGCCTTCGACCCTACCAAGGCCGAGCATGCCGGACTGGTCCAGGCTTTCACCAGCCCTGCGACGGCGCAGGAGCGCATGGCCGTCGAAGGCACCGGCACGATGTATGGTCGTCGCCATGCCAAGGTGCAGGAAGTCGCCCGCAAGCTCGTGGAGCGTCCCGGCTATGCCGACCTTCTCTTCGTCGATGAGGAGGGGCGGATCGTCTACACCACGACCAAGAGCGCCGATTTCGCTCACAGCCTGGCGGAGCCGGAGCTTCAGAAGTCCGGCTTGGCGCAGCTGGTCGAGCGTCTGAAGGCTGCCGAGCCCGACGCGATCCTATATCAGGATTTCGCGGCTTATCCGGCGGAGGCCGGACCCTCCGCCTTCCTGGGCCGTACCGTTTCCCGTCGCGCCAACGTCGCGATGGGTACCGGTCAGGCGGCCTCGCGGATCGGCTTCTTGGTTCTCCGGGTGACGCCCGCCTTGTTCGACGCCACACTCTCCGAGAGGAACGGTCTGGGCGCTACCGGACAGGTCATGGCGGTGGGTGCGGACAATCTGCTGCGTAGCAATCCCCCACTGAACGTGTCGACGAAAGCCGGATCGCCCGCCGCTGCGATCGGCCTCGCCGCAGAAAGCATCAAGACGGGCAAATCCTTCGTCTATGCTTCCGGTGACGGAGACCGCCTCGCCGCGACCTCGCCAGTCTCGATCCTCGGCTCGCCCTGGACGATCGTGGCCGAACAATCCCAGGACGAAGCACTTCATTCCGTCGGCAGCCTGACGCGATCGTTGATCCTCTCCGCTCTCGCGGTTCTCGCCGCCACCGCCCTCCTCGGCCTCCTCTTCGCCCGCAGCATCGTCAGGCCGCTCGGGGCCCTCGCCCGCGCTCTCCAGGCGCTCGCCCGTCGCGAGACCCTCGACGAAGTTCCCGGCAGTCGCCGCGCCGATGAGATCGGCGAGATCGCCCGTGCCGTCGTCACCATCCGCGACATCTCATTGGAAGAGGCGGCGCAGCAGCTTCGCACCACGGAAGCCGCCCGCACGCGCGAGGAGACCGAACGTCGCGCCCTGCTCCGGGAACTCGCCGATGGTTTCGAGCGCTCGGTGGGCCGTATCGTAGACGGCGTCTCGGCGGCTTCGACGAGCCTCCACGACGCGTCGAACACCATGACCACGACGGTGGACGGCACCGTGCGCCGTTCGACATCGGTCGCGGCCACCGCTCATCAGACTGCGGGCAACGTCAATGCCGTCGCCGCGGCCGCCGAGGAGCTCGGCGCAACGGTGCAGGAGATCGGCCGGCAGGTCGAGCAGGCCGCAGACATGTCACGCTCGGCCGTCGAGGAGGCGAGCCGCACCGCGGAGACGATGCGGACCCTGTCCGGCGCGGCCACACGGATCGGCGACGTGGTCGGCATGGTCTCGCAGATCGCTTCGCAGACCAACCTGCTGGCCCTCAACGCCACGATCGAGGCCGCCCGTGCCGGTGAGGCCGGACGAGGCTTCGCCGTGGTGGCGGCCGAGGTGAAGAACCTCGCCGAGCAGACCTCTCGTGCCACCGCCGAAATCCACCAGCAGGTGGCGGCGATTCAGGGCGCGACCAGCGGCGCTTCGGGTGCGATCCAGGGCATCGTCTCCCGGATCGAGAGCATGAGCATGGTCACCAGCAGCATCGCCGCGGCGGTCGAGGAGCAGAGCCTCACCACCCAGGAGATCGTGCGCAATATGGGCCAGGCTTCGGCCGGCACCGGCGCCATGACCACGGATATCGAGGAAGTCGCCCGCTCGGCCACCGAGGCCGGCACCTCCGCCGGAAAGGTCCTGCGGGCCTCCGAGGATCTGTCGAGCCAGTCGGACAGCCTCCGCGCGGAGGTCGGGCAGTTCCTCGCGACGGTGCGGGCCGCCTGACCCTTCCTAGGCCTCCTGCGCCGGTCGAGGGTTGACGCGGGCGGTTCGGCGCGTCCAAAGCCGGCCCCTTGTTCCTGGAGGCCAGCCGATGCCGCCGTTGCTCGCCCTGCCCTTTCCCGCCATCGATCCGGTGGCGGTGTCGATCGGCCCGATCTCGATCAAGTGGTACGCGCTGTCCTACATCGCCGGTCTCATCGGCGGGTGGTTCTACGCGCGCCGGCTGGTGGCGGCCGACCGGTACTGGGGTGTCGTACGCCGCCCCAGCCTCAACGATATCGATGATCTCATCGTCTGGGTCGCCCTCGGCGTCGTCCTCGGCGGACGCATCGGCTACGTACTGTTTTACAACCTGCCTCTCTATCTCGACGACCCGCTGGAGATTCTCGCCATCCGCAACGGCGGCATGTCCTTCCATGGCGGATTTCTCGGCGCCGTGCTGGCGATGGTGCTCTTCGCCCGATCGCGAAAGCTATCCCCCTACACCCTCCTCGATCTCGCCGCCGTCGTCGTGCCCATCGGTCTGTTCTTCGGCCGCATCGCCAATTTCGTGAACGGCGAACTCTGGGGCCGGATCGCTCCGGACTTCGCCTACGCCATCGTGTTTCCCACCGGCGGCCCGCTGCCGCGACACCCGAGCCAGCTCTACGAGGCGGCGACGGAAGGTGCTCTCCTGTTCGTCGTGATGGCGATCGCGGTCCGGCGGTTCGGCTTTCGCAAACCCGGCCTGCTCGGCGGGATCTTCGTCCTCGGCTATGCCCTGGCCCGCACCTTCTGCGAGTTCTTCCGCGAGCCGGACCGACAACTCGGATACCTGTTCGGCACCGAAGACTGGCGTTATGGCGGCATCACCATGGGGATGGTGCTGTGCGTGCCGATGGCCCTGATCGGGATCACCTACATCGTTCTCGCCGCGCGCGGGGCGACGCGACCGCGGCACGCCATCGAGGAGACGGTACGGGCCGACGCGGCATGACCCCGCCGCTCTTCGCCGAGATCCGCGACGAGATCGTCGAGGCGGGCCCGATGAGCATCGCCCGCTACATGGCTTTGTGTCTCGGGCATCCCCTCCATGGCTATTACCGCACCCGAGATCCCCTCGGCGCTCGCGGAGATTTCATCACGGCGCCCGAGATCAGTCAGATGTTCGGGGAGTTGATCGGAATCTGGATCGCCGCGACCTGGGCCGCCATGGGCGAGCCGGGCGATCTCATCCTCGGCGAGCTCGGTCCCGGTCGCGGCACGCTGATGGCGGATGCGCTGCGGGCCCTGGCGCGCGCGGCACCGGGATTGAGACCGAACGTCCATCTCGTCGAAACCAGCCCGGTTCTGCGTGCGGCCCAGGCGTCCCGTCTCGGCCAGGTATCGGCCATATGGCACGACGGCATCGAGACGCTTCCCGACGGACCGATGATCGTCGTCGCCAACGAGTTCTTCGACGCGCTGCCCGTGCGCCAGTTCCAGCGGACGGAGCGCGGCTGGTGCGAGCGCCTCGTCGGAGTGTCGCCGGATGGCGGCCGCCTCGGCTTCGGTCTGGCCGCCGAGCCGGACCGTGAGATCGGCGCCGATGCGCCGATCGGCGTTGTGATGACGGTGCCGGGACCGGCGCTCGATATCACGCGCGCCCTGAGCCGCCGGCTCGTCGCAAAGGGCGGCGCTCTGCTGGCCATCGATTACGGGCACGTCCGCCCCGGATTCGGCGATACGCTCCAGGCGGTGGCGGCACACCGCTTCACCAATCCGCTTGGAGCGCCCGGCGAGGCGGACCTGACGGCCCATGTCGATTTTTCCGCCCTCGGACGGGCGGCATCGGTCGAGGGCGCACGCGTCGACGGTCCGCTGGACCAGGGAGCATTCCTCATCAATCTTGGATTGCGCCAGCGCGCCGACAGGCTCAAGCGCGATGCGACCCGGGATCAGGCCGAGGCCATCGATACGGCCGTCGCTCGTCTCACCGCTTCCGGCCGGCGCGGCATGGGGACCCTGTTCAAGGCTATCGGGATCGCCGATCCGCGGATGCCGCCCCTGCCCGGTCTGGTTCCGGACCTCTCTGCGTAGTCCCCGGCTCGCTCGCGCTCCCGCCAAGGGATTTGCCGTGATGATGCCTGACGCATAAGAACAGGCGTCACAGGCGACGCTGCAGCGACCGAGCGAGGACACTGGAATGAAGGTTGTCGATCTCGACAGGGAGACCATCAAGCACGGGCTCGATGCCCGCGAGATCCTGCTCATCGATGTGCGGGAACCGCATGAATTTGCGGCCGGACATATTCCAGGCTCCGTCACGCACCCGCTTTCGACCTTCGACACACGTGCCTTGTCGACTCTGATCGCCCAGGACGGACGTCGACCGGTCTTCTCGTGTGCCGCCGGAATACGCTCGGTCCACGCCCTGGCCGCCGCGCAATCCGCCGGGCTCGCCGTCGAGGAGCATTATGTCGGTGGTTTCAAGGACTGGTATTCGGCGGGCGAGACGGTCGAATCCTGAATATCGGTCGTCCGAACCGTGTCCGATTTCGGAGCCCGGCCGGTATTCCACCCAACAATCCCATCGATCCTCTGGTTATGTGCGGTAACGCACGACATCACGGGAACGGTGCCTTTAGCTCGCTGGGCGCAGGGAAAATCAACATGATCAAGCGTCCGCTATCCGGATGGTCGTCCGCGATCCTCCTGTCAGCCGCATTTCTGACTTTTACGTCGCCAGTTTCCGCACAGGCTCCCGGAGGCCCGCCGCCCAAGGTGACGACGGCGAAGCCCGTAGTCCGGGAAATCGTCGAGACCGATACCTACACCGGCCGGTTCGACCCCGTGGAGATCGTCGACGTGCGGGCGCGCGTCACGGGCTATCTCGAAAAGGTCAATTTCGTAGACGGCGCCACGGTGAAGAAGGGCGACCTGCTCTTCGTCATCGATCGTCGCCCCTACAAGGCCGCCCTCGACCAGGCCAAAGCAGCCCTCACCTCCGCCCAGGCCGGCCTGACATTCTCCCAGACCGACCTCGAGCGCGCCCAGACCTTGAGCCGCTCGGGCAACATCTCGGAGCAGGTGACCGACCAGCGCCGTCAGGCGTCGCAGACGGCCCAGGCTAATGTCGACAGCGCCGATGCGCAGCTTCGGCAGGCCCAGCTCAACTACGACTTCACGGAGGTGCGTGCCCCCATCTCCGGCCGCATCAGCCAGCGTCTCGTCACCGAAGGCAACATCGTCATCACCGACCAGACTCAGCTGACGACGATCGTCTCCCTAGACCCGATTTATTTCGGCTTCACCGTCGATGAGCGCTCGTTCCTGAAATACCAGGGGACCCTCGGCATCGGCATGGGCCAGACCCAGAAGGGCAAGGGCGTTCCGATCCTCATCGCCCTCACCAACGAGACCAAGCCGACCCGCAAGGGCGTCCTCGACTTCGTGGACAACCGGGTCGACAACGCCACCGGTACGGTGCTGCTGCGCGCGACGGTCGAGAATCCCGATGGCTTCATCAAGCCGGGCCTGTTCGGCATCGTCTCGCTGCCCGCCACGAAGCCGTTTCAGGGAATCCTGCTGCCCGACGACGCCGTCTCGGCCAACCAGGACAAGCGTATCGTCTACGTCGTCGCCGACGACGGATCCGTGAGCACCCGCGACGTGAAGCTGGGGCCGAAGGTCGATGGATACCGCGTGATCCGCGAAGGCCTGAAGGGCGACGAGAACGTGGTCGTCAACGGCCTCTCGCGCGTCCGGCCCGGTGCCAAGGTGACGGCCGAATCGACGACGCTACCGCCGAGCCGCACCTGACGCGCCTCGATCCTTAGACCGGCCGCGTCAGTCTCCGCGCCTCGATGAGGGGCGCGATATCTGGCGGGGCCGTGACGGCGAACGAAGAAACATTCCCGCCGAGGTGGCCAAGGGCTCCTTTGCGGCGAGAGGTTTGACCGATGCGCTTTGCACACTTCTTCGTCGATCGACCGATCTTCGCGTCGGTGACGTCGATCATCTTCCTGATCCTCGGCTACGTCTCCTACGAGTCGCTGCCGGTAGCGCAGTATCCCGAGATCGTGCCGCCCACGGTCGTGGTGCGCGCGTCCTATCCGGGCGCCAATGCCGAGACGGTGGCCGCGACGATCGCGACGCCCATCGAGCAGGAGGTGAACGGCGTCGACAACATGCTCTACATGACGTCGTTGTCGACCAACGACGGCAACATGCAGCTGACCGTCACCTTCAAGGTCGGCACCAACCTCGATATCGCGAACGTGCTGGTGCAGAACCGCCTGTCGGTGGCGCAGCCGCGCCTGCCGCCGGACGTGCGCAACCTCGGCGTGACCGTGCGCAAATCCTCGCCCGACCTGATGATGGTCGTGCACCTGCTGTCGCCGGACAACACCTACGACCAGAACTATCTCTCGAACTACATCTACCTGCGGATCCGTGACGAACTCCTGCGCCTCGACGGCGTTGGCGACATCACCGTGTTCGGCGGCAGCGAATACGCCCTGCGCATCTGGCTCGACCCGAACAAGCTCTCCGCCTACGGCTTGTCGACCACGGACGTGATCTCGGCGCTGCAGGAGCAGAACGTCCAGGTCGCCTCCGGTGCACTCGGCGCGCCGCCCGCCCCGAAGGACAACGCCTTCCAGCTCGTGGTCCAGTCGCAGGGCCGCTTCCAGACCCCCGACGAGTTCACGGAGGTCATCGTCAAGGCCAGTGACGGCCGCTTGGTGCGCATCAAGGACATCGCGCGCGTCGAGATGGGCCAGAAGGACTACACCACCCAGTCGTTCCTGAATTCGACCCCCGCGGTCGGCGTGGGCGTGTTCCAGCGTCCGGGGACCAACGCCCTCGAGGCCGCTACGCAGGTGCGGGCGACCATGGAGACGATCAAGAAGAACTTCCCGCCGGGGGTCCAATACCGGATCGCCTACAACCCGACGGAGTTCATCGAAGAATCGGTCCACGAGGTCTACAAGACCCTGTTCGAGGCCGTGGCCCTCGTGGTCGTCGTGGTGCTCGTCTTCCTGCAGAGCTGGCGCACGGCACTGATCCCGGTGATCGCGATCCCGGTCTCATTGATCGGCACCTTCGCGGCAATGGAGGCGTTCGGCTTCTCGATCAACAACCTCACCCTGTTCGGGCTCGTCCTCGCCATCGGCATCGTCGTCGACGACGCGATCGTCGTGGTGGAGAATGTCGAGCGCAACATGGCCGAGGGGCTGTCGCCTGGCGACGCTGCGCACAAGACCATGGATGAGGTCGGCGGCGCGGTGCTCGCCATCGCCCTCGTCCTGTCGGCGGTGTTCATCCCGACGGCCTTCATCCCCGGCATCTCGGGCCAGTTCTACAAGCAGTTCGCGCTCACCATCGCGGCCTCGACCATCATTTCGATGTTCAACTCGCTGACCCTGTCGCCGGCGCTCTGCAAGCTGCTGCTCAAGCCCCATCACGAGCACGCGAAGCCGAAGTTCTTCCTGACGCGGTTCGTTGCCTGGCTCGCCGACCTGTTCAACCGGGGCTTCGACAGGCTTTCGCACTGGTACGCCGCCACGATCGGCTTCCTGACCGGACGCATGATCGGCCTCCTCGGCATGATCGTGGTCTATGGAGTGATCATCGCCGGTACGCTGCACGTGGCCGCGACGACGCCCACCGGCTTCATTCCGCAGCAGGACCAGGGCTATCTCATCGGCGTGGTCCAGCTGCCGGCGGGCTCGGCGCTGGAGCGCACCACCGCCGTCGTGCGACGGGCCGCCGATATGGCCCTGAAGGTCGACGGCGTCGCCGATGCCGTCATCATCTCGGGCTTCGACGGCGCGACCTTCACCAACACCACCAACGGCGCGGTGATGTTCCTCGTCCTCAAAGGGGCGAAGGAGCGGGCCACGACCGGCAGGACGGCCGCCGCCATTACCGGCGACGTGTTCAAGGCCACGGCTTCGATCCAGGAGGCACGGGTTCTGTTCATCCCGCCGCCTCCGGTCCGTGGTCTCGGCACGGGCGGCGGCTTCAAGATGCAGATCGAGAGCCGCCAGAATTCGGCCATCGGCCCACTGCTGGCCGCGGCCAACGAAGTTCTCGGCCAGGCCAACCAGAGCAACGACGTCCAGCGCGTGTTCACGACCTTCGGCAACGACACACCGCAGCTCTTCATCGACATCGATCGCACGATGGCGCGGATGCTGAACGTGCCGCTGGCCTCGGTCTTCGCGACGCTGCAGACCAATCTCGGCGGCGCCTACGTCAACGACTTCAACACCTTCGGCCGCATTTACCAGGTCCGCGCTCAGGCCGATGCCAACTATCGTCTGGAGAAGAGTGACATCGAGCGGCTGAAGGTCCGTTCCTCGACCGGCGCGCTCGTGCCGATGGGAACGCTCGCGTCCATCCGCGAGATCACCGGCCCGCAGATCGTCCAACGGTTCAACCTGTTCTACTCGGTGCCAATCCAGGGCGACGCCAAGCCCGGCGTGTCGACAGGCCAAGCCCTCGACGCCATGGAGAAGATCGCCCAGTCCCTGCCCGAGGGGTACGCCTACGATTGGACCGAGATCGCCTTCCAGCAGAAGGCGACGGGCAACACCGCGATCTACGTGTTCGGTCTCGGCGTGCTCCTCGTCTTCCTGGTTCTGGCGGCACAGTACGAATCCTGGGCGCTTCCCTTGGCGATCATCCTCGTCGTTCCGACGGGTGTGCTCTCCGCTCTCGGTGCCGTGCAGTTCAGAGGGCAGGACAACAACATCCTGACCCAGATCGGACTGATCGTGCTCATCGGTCTGGCGGCCAAGAACGCGATCCTGATCGTTGAGTTCGCGCACCAACTGGAAGAGACGGAAAAGAAAGGGCCGGTCGCCGCCGCGGTGGAAGCCTGCCGCCTGCGCCTGCGCCCGATCCTGATGACGGCCTTCGCCTTCATCCTGGGTACCGTGCCCCTCGTCATCGCTACGGGCCCTGGCGCCGAAATGCGCCAAGCCCTGGGCACGGCCGTGTGCTTCGGCATGATCGGCGCGACCTTCTTCGGCCTGTTCCTCACCCCGGTCTTCTACGTGACGATCCGCAACATTCTGATCTGGGTCGCGCGCAAGCGCGGCAAGGATCCGCACGACACCACACCCGACAAGCACGATCCCCACGCGCCCCCTACCCATGCGTGACGAGACCGGCTCCGGCACACGAAGCGGCGTGCCGGAGCCGTTGAAAAGGGGTTGCGCGCGGGGGACCGTGAAGCTAAGACCCCTCAGCCCTTCACGGGGCGTCGGAGCGTAGCGCGACCCGGTCAGCGCCCTGGTCCAAGGACCGGGAACCGAGTGGTAATCTACGCGATCCGACATCATCGGGGCAGTTCTTGACGGAGTATAGCGCAGCCCGGTAGCGCACCTGTCTGGGGGACAGGGGGTCGCAGGTTCAAGTCCTGCTACTCCGACCAACAAAAACGCAGCGACGTCAGCCAAACGGCTGACTTTCCCTGCCCTGACGTCTGAGGCCGGGGTGCGCTGTCCCCGGCCTTTTTCGTTTCTGCCGTGACGGCGGGTTGCTTTGCTCGTCGACGTCGAGAAGCCCCGATCGGAGTACCGGCCCCTAGCGCCGAGACCCGGCTTTCGGGATAGTCGATGTCTGCGGGAACGTGGCTTCGGACGAGCGTCAGGTCAGGGCCGGCGTACCGAACGTAGCGCCGATAGTCTCTTCCCCACGCCAGACCACGCGGCAGACTTCCATGCCCTCCATGCAGGCCGAGTGCAGGATGAAGGTGTCAGGAACCAAAGCCGTTTCCGGGAGGGTGAGCCGAACCCCGGACGTCGAGATGTCGTAGACGATGCACGGAATCGTCGTGTGCTCGTCGATGGCGATGAGACCGGCCTCATCCTTACGCCGCCGTTCATCAATCCGACGCTCTAACATCGCGACCCCGTTGCCCTCGAAGTCGTGAGAATGGGTGGCGGCCTACCAAGGAATCACCTGTGCAATCCATCAAATATGATGGATCGGCGCTTTCTCCGGTTCGCTCAGCGCCTCAGAAGAAGATCGGCCGCGCGGTCGCGCTGTGTTCGGCCAGGGTCGCACCTGTCGCCGGGTCGACCTCCTTCAGCACGGCGTCATAGCCCCAAAGATCGGCCAGATGCTGCAGCACCCGCCGCGCATCGTCGGCCTGCAGGGTGATGCGGTTCAGCGCCTTGTGATGCACGATGAGCCGGCGATCGCCTTCGAGGTCCACATCGACGACCTCGATATCCGGATCGAGCCAGGCGACGTCGTATTGGCGGGCGAAGGAGCGGCGCATCTTGCGGTAGCCGCGCTCATCGTGGATCGCCTCCACCCGCAAATCCGCCTCATCGGGATCGTCGACCACGTGGAACAGGCGCATCTCGCGCATCAGCTTCGGCGACAGGAACTGCGCGATGAAGCTCTCGTCCCGATAGTTCGCCCAGATATCGCGCAGGGTCGCCATCGCGTCGCCGGTGCCCGCGATCTCGGGGAACCACTGACGATCCTCCTCCGTGGGTTGTTCCACGATGCGGGCGATGTCCTGCATCATGGCAAAGCCGATGGCGTAGGGGTTGTGCCCGCCATAGCCGCGTTCGTTGTAGTTCGGCTGGCGGATGACGTTGGTGTGGGACTGCAGGAATTCGAGATAGGCCGCCTCACCGATCAATCCCTTCTCGGAGAGGGAGTTCATGATCCGGTAGTGGCAATAGGTGGCGCAGCCCTCGTTCATCACCTTGGTCTGGCGCTGGGGATAAAAATACTGCGCCACGAGGCGGACGATCCGCAGGATCTCGCGTTGCCAGGGTCGGAGACGGGGAGCCGCTTTTTCGAGGAAGTAGAGCAGGTTCTCCTGCGGCAGTTCCAGTAATGCCTTGCGCCGCTCCAGAGCGGCGTCCGGCCGCGCACCGGCAGTCTTCTGCGGCAGCGTGCGCCAGAGGTCGTTGTAGATCTGCTCGCCATGCTCGGCCCGCTCACGTTCGCGGCGCTGCTCGGAGGCGAGATCGGGCCGCTTCTTGCGCGGGTATCGATGGACGCCCTGGCTCATCAGCGCATGGGCGGCATCGAGGACCTGTTCGACCGCGTGATGGCCATAGCGCTCCTCGCAGCGGGAGATGAAGCCCTTGGCGAAATCGAGGTAATCGAGAATGCCTTCGGCATCTGTCCATTGCTTGAACAGGTAATTGTTCTTGAAGAAGTGGTTGTGACCGAAAGCGGCATGCGCGATGACCAGAGTCTGCATCGTCGCCGTGTTCTCCTCCATGATGTAGGAGATGCACGGATCGGAATTGATGACGATCTCGTAAGCGAGACCCATCATGCCGCGGCGATAGCCGGCCTCGTGTTGGGCAAAATGCTTGCCGAACGACCAGTGCTTGTAAAACAGCGGCATGCCGATCGAGGCATAGGCGTCGAGCATCTGCTCGGCGGTGATGATCTCGATCTGGTTCGGGTACCAGGAAAGGCCGAGTTCCTCGCCGGCGATCTTCTCGCAGGCATCGTGGATGCGCCGAACCGTATCGAAATCCCAGTCGTTCCCCGTGAAGAGCGGCGTCACGCCGCCCGAGTCGGTCTTGGCCGTTGGGAAATGAAGGTTCGTGACCATAATCGTCCTTCTCTCCAAGCGGTCCGCGGCGACTTAGCCTCTGGCGGAATGGTCGGGGCGCGAGAGCTGTCTCGAGATTGGGGCAACCCGCTTGCCTCAAGCCTCCGCTTCGGCCCTGGCATTTTTGCGCCCGAACAATTCGCGGAACACCGGATAGATATCGCGGCGGTGGTTGACCTTACGCATGGCGATGGCACCTCCCGATTTGGCGAGGCCTTCATAGGTGCGCCACAGGGTCGTGCGGTGCTCGACGAACCCGGCGCGGGGGCCGTTCTCGTCCCCGACTTCGAGATAGGCGAAGTGCTGGCAGGAGGGCAGGATATGCGCCCGCAGGAGTTCCGTCGAGGTCGGGCCGTCGCTCGATACGTTGTCGCCGTCGGAGGCCTGCGCCGCGTAGATGTTCCAGTCGTTCGGATTGTAGCGCTCGGTGATGACGCGTTTCATCTCCACCAGAGCCGAGGAGACCAGCGTGCCGCCGGTCTCGCGGGACCCAAAGAACGTCTCCTCGTCCACCTCCGTGGCTTTATCGGTATGGCGGATGAAGACGATCTCTACGTGTCGGTAGCGCCGCGTCAGGAAGATGTGCAGCAGGATGTAGAAACGCTTGGCCAGATCTTTCATGTGCTCGGTCATCGAGCCCGAAACATCCATGAGGCAGAACATGACGGCCTGCGCGATCGGGCGTGGATAAGGCTCGAAGCGGCGGTAACGCAGATCGATCGGGTCGACATAGGGAATGCGCCGGGTGCGCTCGCGCAGAGCCTCCAGGGCGAGCTTCATGTCTGGGAGCAACGGGTCCGTGCCTTTTGCATCGGCGATCCGTGTCTCGAGTTCCGCGATCTCATCGGGCTTCGGTCGCTTCAACGCGATCCGGCGCGACATGGAATTCCGCAGAGTACGCGTAAGGGCGAGATTGGCTGGCGAGCCCGACACCGTGTAGCCGGCGCGGCGTAGGCCTTCCGTCTCCACCACCGAAAGCCGGCGCTTGGCGAGATCGGGCAATTCGAGGTCTTCGAGAAAGAGTTCGAGGAACTCGTCCCGCGTCAGCACGAAATGGAAGGCGTCCTCGCTGTTCTCCGAGCCTTCTCCACCCTGCCCCGAGCCCTTTCCCCCGCCCCCGCTCGGCGGACGCTCGATCCGGTCGCCCTCAACATAGGTCTTGTTGCCCGGGAGAATGTAATCGTGAAGTCCGGTGCCGGACTGGCGGCTGAAGCGGGGTTCTCGAACGCCGTCTCCGGGCACCGTGACCCGACCGTCCTTGCCGAGGTCCTTGATGTCTTTCTCTCGGGCGGATTCGCGCACGGCGCGCTGAGCCATGTCTTTGACCCGGCGCAGAAAGCGCTGGCGGTTCGGAAGGCTCTTGCCTCCTGGATTCAACCGACGGTCGACGATGTGCATCCGGTGTTTTCGCCCTCGCCTTCAAGACCTCTGCAGGTTCGGCGACCGTTGCCGGCGGAGCGTGTTACGCCCGCCGTCCCATCCCCGTCCCTGTAGGACATGCTGGCCGTCCTAGCCTGCCTGCTTCACCCTCATGTACCATTCCACAAGACGGCGAACCTGCCGCTCGGTGTAGCCTCGCGCCACCATACGGTCGACGAACTCACCGTGCTTCTTCTCGGTCTCGCCGTCCTTCTTGGAACCAAAGGAGATGACGGGCAGCAGTTCCTCCACCTGGCTGAACATGCGCCGCTCGATCACCTCGCGCAGCTTCTCGTAGGACGTCCAAGACGGGTTGCGGCCGCCGTGCTGGGCCCGTGAGCGGAGGGCGAACTTCACCACCTCGTTGCGGAAATCCTTCGGGTTGGCGATCCCGGCCGGCTTCTCGATCTTGGTGAGCTCCTGGTTCAGAAGTTCGCGGTTGAGGAGCTGACCGGTCTCGGAATCCTTGAAGTCCTGATCTTCGATCCACGCATCGGCATAGTCGATGTAACGATCGAACAGGTTCTGTCCGTAATCATGGTAGGATTCGAGATAGGCTTTCTGGATCTCGTGGCCGATGAATTCAGCGTAGCGCGGCGCGAGTTCGGTCTTGATGAACTCGATGTAGCGCTTCTCCGTCTCCGGCGGCAGCTGTTCGCGGCGCAGGGCCTGTTCCAGTACGTACATGAGGTGCACTGGATCGGCAGAGACTTCCGTGGTGTCGTGATTGAATGTCGCCGCCATCACCTTGAAGGCGAAGCGGGTCGATATGCCGTCCATGCCTTCGTCGACGCCGGCGGAGTCCTTGTACTCCTGCATCGAGCGGGCACGAGGATCGACCTCGCGCAGAGACTCGCCATCATAGACCCGCATCTTCGAGAAGGCGTTGGAATTGGCGTGTTCGCGCAGGCGCGACAGGACGGAGAACCGTGCCAGCATCTCCAGCGTGCCGGGGGCGCAGGCGGCTTCCGCCAGTTCCGAACCGGAGACCAGCTTCTCGTAAATCCGCTGCTCCTCCGTCACCCGAAGGCAGTACGGCACCTTGATGACGTAGATCCGGTCGATGAAGGCTTCGTTGTTCTTGTTGGTCTTGAATGTCTGCCACTCGGATTCGTTGGAGTGGGCGAGAATGATGCCGGTGAACGGGATCGCGCCGATATTCTCGGTACCGACGTAATTGCCCTCCTGCGTCGCGGTAAGCAGGGGGTGCAGCATCTTGATCGGCGCCTTGAACATCTCGACGAATTCGAGAACGCCCTGGTTCGCCCGGTTGAGGCCACCCGAATAGGAGTATGCATCCGGGTCGGCCTGCGACAGCGTTTCGAGCCGGCGGATGTCGACCTTGCCGACGAGGGAGGAGATGTCCTGATTGTTTTCGTCGCCCGGCTCGGTCTTGGCGATTCCGATCTGGCGCAGGCGCGACGGCCGGACCTTGATGACCTTGAACTGGGAGATGTCGCCGTTGAACTCGTCGAGCCGCTTCAGGGCCCAGGGGCTCATCAGGCCGGTGAGGCGGCGACGCGGGATGCCGTAGCGTTCCTGGATCTCCTCGCCCATCACCTCCGGGTCGAACAGGCCGAGAGGACTCTCGAATACCGGCGAGACCTCGTTGCCGGCCTTCAGGACGTAGATGGGATGGACCTCCATCAGAGCCTTGAGGCGCTCGGCCAGAGAGGACTTTCCGCCGCCGACCGGGCCGAGTAGGTAGAGGATCTGCTTGCGCTCTTCCAACCCCTGCGCCGCGTGGCGGAAGAACGAGACGATCCGCTCGATCGTCTCCTCCATGCCGTAGAATTCCGAGAAGGCGGGGTAGACCCGGATCGTCCGGTTCATGAAGACCCGGCCGAGGCGAGCGTCCCTGGCGGTGTCGACGAATTCAGGCTTGCCGATCGCGTCCAGGATGCGCTCGGCCGCGGTGGCGTACATCAAGGGTTCGTCGCGGCAGGCCTCGAGGAATTCGGAGAGGCTCATCTCCGTGTCGCGGCGAGCCTCGTAACCACGGGCAAAGCTCTGAAACAGGTCGTTCGTCGATGGCATTGGCATCCCGATCCCTTCACGACTGACGTAGCTTCATCCTGTCTCGCCTTGGATGCAACTGACAGGCCCAGTTTTGTCGCAGTGCGGTCGCGACAACAATTGAGCGTGGGAAGCATGCCACAGTACGCTGCCCGGCGGATCGGAACTGGACCGCCGGGCCTGTCGCGTCGGAGCGATCTCAGATGCGGTTCACAGGTCGGTCGAGCCCTTCTTCGTGTCGTCGCCCCCCTTCGTCGCCGAGCCGCCCACGGTGATGTTGATCGTCTGGGTAGTGGTCTTTCCATCGGCCTTCTTCACCTCGACCACGACCTCGTCGGTGCCGGTGAAGCCGTCCTTGCTCTGGTAGAATACGCCCGTCGCAGCGGTCTTCTTGTTCGGGCACTTGTGGCTCGAAGGAGTGGTGACGCTACCCGTCTTCGTGATGAGCGAGCCGTTTTTGGGTGACGTGCTGATGCGGATCTCGGGCATGGCGCCCGGCTTGCAATCGTCCTTCAGGTTCGAGGCGATGAGAATGCGGACGCTCTTTCCGGGCGCGGCGGTTTCGGTGCGGGTCGCGGTGTCCTGAGCCATGGCCGGGACGCCGGCGAGACCGAGAAACAGGCCGGCTGCGAGAATTGCGTTCGATTTGGCGGCGTACATCGGGCGGTCTCCGGTGATGCCTGGCGACCTTATGGGCTGACTTGCTGGCGGCCGCCGCGGCCTGCTGCATGTGGGAAGAGCAGAGCCTGCCGTCGAGGGCGGCAGCGGGTTTCCTTGGAAACCACACCGTCGCGGGACTCAACGCGCCTGAACAGAATTAAAGCCTTCGCCCTATCACGTCGTCATTCCGCCACGCGTCAGGATTCCGCAGCGATATCCGGCGGATTGCGCATTTCTCTCAGGGCGTCGCGGCACGCATAGAGATCATCCAGGACAGCTCTTAAGGCCAGTCGATCCGGATCCTGAAACTCGTCGCTGGCGGCATCGGACACCGCCTCGTCGTCGGTCTCGGATTCTGCCGCTTCCAGGTCTCGCAAGGTGGGGGCGGCCAGCTCGGCCTCGCCGCGTCCCACCGACTGGACGAAGCGGATTCCTTTCTCCTTCAGGACCCGCTGCGCACCCCTGATCGTGTAGCCCTGGTCGTGGAGCAGGCGCCGGACGCCCTTGATCAGATCGACGTCTTCCGGGCGGTAATAGCGTCGGCCGCCCGCTCGCTTCACCGGCCTGATCTGGCCGAACTTCGTTTCCCAGAATCGAAGGACGTGCTGCGGCACGTCGATTTCCTCTGCTACTTCGCTGATCGTGCGGAAGGCGCCGGGTCGCTTCTCGCCGGCGTCGCGGCTATCCATCAGACTTGGGACGCCGCGCATGAAGGGACTGTTCCCGCCGGAGGCCTTGTCGGCCGAAATCTTGTCTACCGGAACCTTGGCTGCCAGCGACATGGATCGCCTCAATCGTCGTCTTGTTCGACGACGCCGTTCACGCCGTTGATCCGAGCCTTCAGCACGTTGGACGGCTTGAATACCATGACCTGGCGCGGCTCGATCGCCACCTCGACACCGGTCTTGGGGTTGCGACCGACGCGTCGGCCTTTGCCCCGAACCACGAAGGAACCGAACGACGAGAGCTTCACCGTTTCACCCGAGGCGAGGCAGGTGCAGATTTCCGACAATACGGTCTCGACGAGAGCCGCCGACTCGGTCCGCGACAGGCCGACCTGTTGGTAGACGGCCTCGCTCAGATCGGCGCGTGTGACCGTCTTCCCTGCCATGCGTCAATCCCCGAGCGATTCGTATTTTCTAGCGTATCTGTATGATTGGACACGCTAATCTGCGTTCGCTCCGTGGTCAACCAGGCTCGGCGGTCGAACCTGGACAATACGCCGATGGCGGCGTCTCGAGCCTCACCAACGGATCAACGCCGCACCCCAGGTGAAGCCACCGCCGATGGCCTCGATCATGACGAGGTCCCGGCGCTTGATGCGTCCGTCCTTGCGGGCCGTGTCCAGGGCGAGCGGGATGGATGCGGCGGAGGTGTTGCCGTGCCGATCGACGGTGAGAACGACCTTGCTCCGATCGATGCCGAGCTTGTCGGCGGAGGCCTCGATGATACGACGGTTCGCCTGGTGCGGCACGAACCACGTCAGGTCGTCCGCGCTCGTCCCCGTCGCTGCGAACGCGTCGGCAATGACGTCCGTGACCGAGCCTACCGCGAAGCGAAACACGTCCTTGCCTTCCATGCGCAGGTGGCCGGTCGTCCCGGTCGAGCCCGGCCCGCCATCGACGTAGAGCTTGTCGCGGTGTTTCCCATCCGAACGGAGATGACTGGTGAGGACACCGCGATCTTCGCTCGTCCCCTCTCCTGCCTGGGCTTCCAGCACGATCGCCCCGGCGCCGTCGCCGAACAGGACGCAGGTCGTGCGGTCCTTCCAGTCGAGGATGCGCGAGAACGTCTCGGCGCCGACGACGAGGGCGCGCCGAACGCTTCCGGTCGTCAGGAACTTGTCGGCGGTGGCGACGCCGTAGACGAAGCCGGCGCAGACCGCCTGGATGTCGAAGGCGAAGCCCGCTCGGATTCCCAGTCCCGCCTGGATCTGCGTGGCGACCGACGGGAAGGTGTGGTCCGGAGTTGACGTGGCGCAGATGACGAGATCGATGTCGTCGGGGCCGAGCCCGGCATCCTCCAGGGCAGCCGCCGCCGCCTTGATCCCCAGGGTCGAGGTGGTCTCGCTGGCATCCGCGAGATGCCGCTGACGGATGCCCGTGCGCTGCACGATCCACTCGTCGGACGTGTCGACAGTCTTCGCCAACTCGTCATTGGTCACGAGGCGGGCCGGAAGGGCCGAGCCCGTGCCGACCACTACGGAGCGTATCACCGCCATGTCAGATCCGATCCCGCATCGACCACCTCATGCGGAGGCGGCCATGGGCGTGAGTTCGAGCATGTCGCGAATGGTCCGCATCAGGTCGTGCCGCGCCATGTCATGCGCAAGGTCGACCGCGGCCGCAAAACCATGGGCGTCTTCCGAGCCGTGGCTCTTGATGACGATCCCCTCAAGACCGAGAAAGACGCCGCCATTGGCCCGGCTGGGGTTCATCTTGTCGCGCAGTGCCTTGAAAGCCTGGCGGGCGAAGAAATAGCCGATCTTCGCCGACAGGGTTCGGCTCATGGCGGAGCGCAGATAGCTGCCGATCTGCTTGGCCGTCCCCTCCGCGGTCTTCAGGGCAATGTTGCCGGTGAAGCCTTCGGTGACCACCACGTCGACGGTTCCCTTGCCAAGGTCGTTGCCCTCGACGAACCCGTGATAGGCGAGGTTCGGCAATTCCGTCTCGCGCAGGCGGCGGGCGGCTTCCTTCACCGCCTCGTTGCCCTTCATCTCCTCGGTGCCGACATTGAGCAGGCCCACCGTCGGCTTGTCGAGATCGAAGACGATCCGGGCCATGGCGGCACCCATCAGGGCCATCTCAACGAGATGCTCGGCGTCGGTGCCGATGGTCGCTCCCACATCGAGGACGACGCTTTCCCCGCGTACGGTCGGCCAGAGACAGGCGATCGCCGGACGCTCGATGCCGGCAAGCGTTTTCAGACAGATTTTCGACATCGCCATGAGCGCGCCGGTATTGCCGGCCGAGACGGCCGCATCGGCCTCACCGTCCTTCACAGCCTGGATCGCCCGCCACATCGAGGATTTACCGCGACCGGAACGAACGGCCTGGCTCGGCTTCTCGTCCATGGAGATGGACACCGTGGTGTGCCGGATCTCGACAGCGCCAGTCAGGCGAGGCTCGGCCGCCACGAGAGGTCCGAGGATGGCCTCGTCCCCGAACATGAGGAACGTCATCTCGGGATGGCGCTCACGCGCTATGGCGGCGCCGGGCACCACGGTCGTCGGACCGTGATCGCCGCCCATGGCGTCGAGCGAGATGCACACTCTTTGAGGCATGTGGTTCGGCCGAAGGCCTCTTTCAGGACGGACAGACCCTTCCGAGCGAAGGGCAGACGGGATGCCCTTCGCTTGGAAGGGATGGAAGAGAGAAGGGGCCCCGCATCGACGGACCCGTCCTCGGCGCGGCGGAAAATAGCGTTTCGGGCCCGACGGGCAAACGAAATCTCAGCTTTTTCGGATTCGGCGTCGAAATCTCGAGCTTCGCTCCCGCAAAATCAGGGGGGTGATCCAGGCGTCATGCCTCGTCGCGCTTCAAGCTGCGGAGGATGGACAGAGGCGAATCCTTGTCTTCGACGACCGGCTCGAAGGCGATCCCTGGCTTGCGCGGATAGGGGTCGAGGCCGAGCGCCAGAAATTCGGCTGTGACTTGTCCCAGATCGATCGTGCCGTTGACGATGGGATCTGGGGCATCCGTCTCCTCGTCGACGACATCCTGCTTCTGCTCCGGCTGGTGATCGCTGAAGACGATCTCGACGGGCTCGGATACCTCCGCCTCGAACGGCTCGAGACTGACCGTGCAGACCTGCGTGACGGTCGCCGTCACCGTGCCCGTGATGACGAGGCGGGCGGGCGTGCCGCTCCAGTGCAATCGGCCGACGAGGTCGCGGATGGCAGGGATGCCGAAATCGGCTGCGAGTGCCGCCTCTTCCTCGGGCGTCGCGTCGATGACGATGCCGGCCCTGTCCCTCGGCAGGCGGTCGACCCGGAATGGCCGCGACAGCGGCCCGGCCGTCGACTTAGGCGTCATGTCGAATATCTCCCGATGGGATGAAGGTCAGCGGGGACGGAAAGTCCGGCCCCTGCGATACGATCCGGTCGAGGTCGCATGCACCAAGCGACACCGCGCTCGCAAGGACGTAGCGCGCGAGGCCGATACCCGCTTCCGGCATCTCGGTCCCGATGACGTTGCGGGCGAGAGACGCCTTGAGACCATCCTCGTCGCTGGCATCCAGGGCCGCGTCATAGCCCGCGGCGCGGCCATAGAAGGCGGCCCCGAGCTTCTTCATGCGCTTGGGCACGCCGAAATCGCCGACGCCGAGTTCGCGAAGCGACGAATCGAGCTGTAGGAACACCGCATTGACCAGATCCTGGGCGATATCACCGGCCGGCGGAGGAAGTTGGTTCATCCGGCGCAGGACCAGGATCACATGAAGGGACAGGCATTCGAAACGGCCCTCGACCGTGTCGGGAACCCCGAGATGCGTATAGAGGCCCGGCGCCCGCGAAGCCTCGTTGATCCGCAGATGCAACGCCTCGACGATGCTGGCTCGTGCGGAGCTTCGCCGAAAGAATCTGGCGATCATGCCGTCCACCGAGTGCGTGAGGGGTGTGGCCGAGCTTGCCTTGTCAAAACCATAACCTCGCGGTACGGCAACCGGCGGCCAAGGCGCAAGCTCCACCGACACGTCAAGGTGGGGATCTGTTCCGGGCTATCAAGTTCAAGCGTCGTGTTGTCTCAACGGATCAAGGGTGGCTGATGTCGCGCCGTTTCGTCTCGTCGATCAGCCGTCTCGCCGTCATCGGCCTCGTCGGTGTGGGAATCTCCGGCTGTATCGGTGAAGATCTCCGCCACGGATATCAGGTCGATCAGGCCGCCCTTGCCACTGTGAAACCGGGCATGAGCGCCGAACAGGTGCTGCAGATCCTCGGCACGCCCTCCACCGTCTCCACGGTGGGCAACAAGACCTGGTACTACATCACGCAGAATTCGCGCCGCACGGTGCTTTTCCTCGGCGAGCGCGTAGAAGACCAGAAGGTCACCACCATCTATTTCAATGCCGGCTTCAAGGTCGAGCGCGTGGCGCTCTACGGGTTGCAGGACGGCAAGGTGTTCGACTTCATCGAGCGCACGACCCCCACCAGCGGCGCCGACCGCGCTTTCCTGGGCCAGCTCTTCCGTGGCTTGACCAAGTATGAGCCGTTCGGCAGCGGCTCGGGCACGAGCATCGTGCCCGGTGCCAGGAATGGCCTGTAACTCCGCCTCCAGGGATCGAAAAAAAGCCGCGGCGCCCTCGAAAGGGCGCCGCGGCTTTTTTCATACCGCCTGCATATCTCGACCGAGTTTTCTAAGCCGCAGCCTTGCGGGCGATGGCGGCGAGTGCCTCGCGCGGATCGATGCGCCCGTCATAGAGCGCGCGACCGGTGATCGCGCCCGCCAGCATCTTGCAATCGGGTTCCAGCAGGCGATGGACGTCGTCGATCGAGGCGAGGCCACCGGAGGCGATCACCGGGATCGTCACGGCATGGGCGAGGCCGAGCGTCATCTCGATATTGAGCCCCTTGAGAATGCCATCGCGGGCGATGTCGGTGTAGATGATGGCCGCAACGCCGGCATCCTCGAACCGCCGCCCGAGTTCCTCGGCCGTCATGCTCGACGTCTTCGCCCAACCTTCGACCGCCACCCGGCCATCCTTGGCATCGATGCCGACGGCGATCTTGCCCGGATAGAGGCGTGCCGCCTCGCGCACGAAGGCCGGATCGCGCACGGCGGCGGTACCGATGATGACCCGGCTCACGCCCTTCTCGATCCAGGCCTCCACGGTCCGCATCTCACGGATGCCACCGCCGAGCTGAACTGGGAGATTGGTGCGGGCGAGGATGGCATCGACGGCGGAAGCGTTCATCGGGGCGCCGGCGAAGGCGCCGTCGAGATCGACCACGTGGAGCCAGGAGAACCCCTGCTCCTCGAACACGCCCGCCTGAGCGGCCGGATCGTCGCTGAAGACGATGGCCTGCGCCATGTCGCCCTGGACGAGGCGAACGCAACGCCCTTCCTTCAGATCGATCGCCGGAAACAGGATCACGGTGGATGTCGCCTTCTGAGTGTCGATGAGCGGATCGGTCGTCCCTAGGGACGCCAACGCAGGAAATTCGCGATCAGGGCCAAGCCGAGATGCTGGCTCTTCTCGGGATGGAATTGCGTGCCGGCGACGTTGTCCCTGGCCACGATGGCGGTGACGGGCCCGCCATACTCGCTCTCGGCGACGACATCCTCCCGGTTCATCGGGTCGAGGGCGAAGCTGTGCACGAAATAGGCATGCAATCCGTCGAGACCCGTGGGAATGCCGTCGAGGAGAGCGTGCTCACATTCGGGCCGAAGAGTGTTCCAGCCCATATGTGGGATCTTCAAATCCGGATCCGATGGACGGATCGGACCGACATCACCGGCGATCCAGCCCAGACCCGGTGTGGTCTCGTATTCGAGTCCGCGGCTGGCGAGAAGCTGCATGCCGACGCAGATGCCGAGAAACGGCCGACCTCGCCCATGCGCCGAATACGTCATCGCCTCGACCATGCCGGCGACGGAATCGAGCCCCTTGCGGCAATCGGCATAAGCCCCGACCCCTGGAAGCACCACGCGGTCGGCCGTCGACACCACCTCCGGATCGCTGGTCACGACGATACGGGTCGTGTCCAGGCCGGCTTCCCGTCCGGCCCGCTCGAAGGCCTTGGCCGCCGAGTGAAGGTTGCCCGACCCGTAATCGATGATCGCGACGGTCTCGGACATCATGAACGGCGGGGCTCTGCCAAGGGAAACAGCCCGATAGCCGTCTCGATCGGACGCCCTGTGACTGCGGGATACGGGTTCGGACCCGGCCGGATCGCGGCCGGCGTCGCAAGCCAGCGATTCACCGCCTTCATCTCGGCATCTTCGGTGGAATGAGCGACCACGGCGTCTCGCGCGGGCTGGCCGCGTCTCGCATAGGTCCAGCGGCGCAGGCTCGACGCCTCCAATCCCACCAGGAAGAGAAGCAATAGGGTGAGTGTCAGGCCCGCGAAGGTGGTCAGGCCGAGCAACCGACCGGTGAAGGCTGCGGCCACCAGAACGACCAACACGCCGAGTCCGGCGAGCCAGAGTCGATGGAAGAAGAACCACACCGGGCCGAAGACGAAAGCATGTAGCGAGAATCCGTCCGCGACCAGGATCGCCTTGTCGAGGCCGTGCGATTCCCCCGCGATTGCGTCGGATGCAAGATGAAACGTGTAGGTCCGCATGCGTCTTCCGCCTCTTCCCGCCCCGAAAGCCCCTATGGAGCCTAAAGCGACCCCTTCGTCGAGGGGACGCGTCCGTCCTCGCGCGGATCGACGGCGATGGCGTTCCGCAAGGCGCGGGCCAAACCCTTGAAGCAGCTTTCCGCGATATGATGAGCGTTGTCGCCGTACAAAGTCTCGACGTGCAACGTAATTCCGGCGTTCATCGCGAAAGCCTGGAACCATTCCCGCACGAGTTCCGTGTCGAACTGCCCGATCTTCTCCGCCTTGAACGTGGTCCGGAAGACGAGGAACGGCCGGCCGGAAATGTCGATGGAGACCCGCGTCAGCGCTTCGTCCATGGGCAAATGGATATCGGCGTAGCGGGTGATCCCCCGCTTGTCGCCGAGCGCTTGAGCGAAGGCTTGGCCGAGGGCGATGCCGGTATCCTCCACGGTGTGGTGGTGATCCACGTGGAGGTCGCCGGTGACCTTCGCCTCCACATCGAACAGCCCGTGCCGGGCGAACAGCTCCAGCATGTGATCGAAGAAGCCGACCCCGGTGGAGATCGTCGCCTTGCCGGTCCCATCGAGGCCGATGGAGACGTTGACGTCGGTCTCCGCCGTGCGGCGGCTGATGCTCGCGGCGCGCATCGCTGATGGTTCGCTCATGGTTCGAATGACATGTCGAGATCCGGAAGACGGGAGCATCGATCCGGATGGGTAATCGAGACCGATGCTCTAGAGGAAAACGCCTTCCTCTGGAAAGGCCCCGTGGCCGAATGCTTGCCCGGCTCAGCCTCCGAGGACGCGACCGGCCACGGCATCGAGCTTCGCGAGCAGTTCGGGATCGCGATGCGACGGGGCCGTCATGATCGCGCCGTCGAGGGCGCGGTGGGAACCGGCGGGGCATTCCTCGCGCTCGGTCGGGAAATCGCGGGCGATCCGCGACACGAGGCGTGCGGCCTTGTCGGCATTCGCGCGAGCGACGGCGACCACAGAGGCGACGTCGACATCGTCGTGTCCGGGATGCCAGCAATCGAAATCGGTGACCATGGCGATGGTGGCGAAGGTGATCTCAGCCTCGCGGGCGAGCTTGGCCTCGGGCATGTTGGTCATGCCGATCACGTCGTAGCCGAGGCCCTTGTACGTGCGCGATTCGGCGAAGGACGAGAATTGCGGGCCTTCCATGCAGACATAGGTGCCGCCGCGATGGATCGGCAGGCCTTCGGCTGCGGCGGCCGCGGCGATGCGGGCCTGGAGGGCCGGACCGACAGGATGAGCGAACGGCACATGTGCGACGCAGCCATTGCCGAAGAAGGAGGTTTGACGGCCATGGGTGCGGTCCACGAACTGGTCGACGAGGACGAACAGGCCGGGATGCAGCTCGCTCCTGAACGAGCCGCAGGCCGAGATCGACACGAGATCGGTGACGCCGGCCCGCTTCATGGCGTCGATATTGGCGCGGTAGTTGATGCCGGACGGGGACAGCCGGTGACCGCGGCCGTGGCGCGCCAGAAACACCACCTTGGTCTCGCCGATCCGGCCGATCCGCAGGGAATCCGATGGCTCTCCCCAGGGAGACTCGATCGCTTCCTCGCGAATGTCTTCCAGGCCCGGTAGGTCGTAGACACCGGATCCGCCCATCACGCCGAGCACTGCTGCGGTCATGCCGAATCTCCTGTCGCATTCTCGCGGCCGCGCCTGACGGCCCGCTGGTTTGAAAACGAAAACGGGCCCGCACAGCGAGCCCGTTCGTTAACAAGCGCCTTTAAGGGGCTCAGCTGGTCTTGTGAAGCTCGGGCTGCATGCCGTGTGCCTCGCCGCCCACATCCGCCCAGACCTTCTTCTTCACGTAGTAGAGCAGGCCCGACAGGATGAGGAGGAACAGGATCACCCGGAAGCCCAGCGCCTTGCGCGCCTCCATATGTGGCTCGGCGGCCCAGGACATGAACGCCGCCACGTCGTGGGAATACTGCTCGACAGTCTCGGGAACGACGGGATTGCCGTCGGCACCCTTGGCATAGCTCACCTGACCATCGCTCAGGGGCTTGGCCATCGCGATGAGATGGCCGGGATAGTACTTGTTGTAGTTGGTGCCGGCCGGGACATCCATTCCCTTCGGGGCGTCCTCGTAGCCGTTCAGGAGCGCGTGGATATAGTCCACGCCCTGCTCCGAATAGCCGATGAAGGGCATCGCATCGAAGATGAAGTTCGGGAAGCCGCGCTCATAGGTGCGGGCCTTGGCCAGAACCGAAAAGTCCGGCGGAGCCTTGCCGCCATTGGCCGCCGCAGCGGCCTTCTCATTCGGGAAGGGAGCCGGGAAGGCGTCGGCCGGGCGGCCGGGCCGCTCGAACATGTCCCCGGAATCGTTGGGGCCGTCCTTGACCTTGTACTCGGCGGCCAGCGCTTTGACCTGAGGAGCCGAAAAGCCCGGGCCACCCTTCTCTGCGAGGTTGCGGAACTTCACCAAGTTCATGCTGTGGCAGTTCGAGCAGACCTCACGATAGACTTGGAAGCCGCGCTGGAGTTGAGCCTCGTCGAACTTGCCGAAGATCCCGGCAAAGCTCCATTTTTCGCGGGGCGGATTGGGCGTCGAATGCCCATCCTCGGCGAGGACCGGGCTCGTGCCGATGATCGCCGCGAGCATCGTGGCGGCGAGGATGCGTGAGGTGTTCATGGTGTTCACGATCCGCACCTCAACCCTTCGACGATGGCGCGGCGACCGCACCGGCTGGCATGCCCGAACCACCATATTGCGGATGAGGTCCGGTCACGCTTTCCAGGATCGATCCCGGCAGGGCCTTCGGCGTTTCGAACAGACCCACCAATGGCATCACGATGAGGAAGTGGGCGAAGTAGTACGCCGTGCAAATCCGCGACGCGAGGACGTAGCCACCCTCCGGCGGCTTGGCGCCGAGCCAGCCCAGCACCACGCAGACGACCACGAACAGCCAGAAGAACTGGCGGTAGATCGGCCGATAATTCGCCGAGCGGACTCGCGACGTGTCGAGCCACGGTGCGAAGGCGAGAATGATCACGGCGCTGAACATCAGGATGACGCCGCCGAGCTTGTCGGGGACTGCGCGAAGGATCGCGTAGAATGGCAGGAAGTACCATTCCGGTACAATGTGGGCCGGTGTCACCGAGGCATTGGCGGGGATGTAGTTGTCGGCGTGACCGAGGTAGTTCGGCTGGTAGAAGATCCAGTAGGCGAAGAAGACGAAGAACACGACCGAGGCGAAGACGTCCTTGATCGTCGCGTAGGGCGTGAACGGCACCGCGTCCTTGCCGGTCTTGATCGGGATGCCGGTCGGGTTGTTCTGCCCGGTCACGTGCAGCGCCCAGACGTGCAGCACGACGACGCCGAGGATCATGAACGGCAACAGATAGTGAAGTGAGAAGAAGCGGTTGATCGTCGGATTGCCGACGGAATAGCCGCCCCAGAGCAGGCTCTGGATCGTATCGCCCACGATGGGGATCGCAGCGAGGATGTTGGTGATGACGGTCGCGCCCCAGAAGCTCATCTGGCCCCAGGGAAGGGTGTAGCCGAGGAAGGCCGTGGCCATCATCAGGAGGTAGATGATGACGCCGAGGATGTAGAGCACCTCGCGCGGGGCCTTGTACGAGCCGTAATACAGCGCGCGGAAAATGTGGATGTAGACGGCGACGAAGAACATCGAGGCGCCGTTGGCGTGCATGTAGCGTAGCAGCCAGCCGTAATTCACGTCGCGCATGATGTGCTCGACGGAATTGAACGCGTTGCCCGCCGAGGGGTCGTAATGCATCGCCAGCCAGATGCCGGTGACGATCTGCGACACCAGCATCGCCATGAGGATGGCGCCGAAGGTCCAGAAATAGTTCAGGTTTCGCGGGACCGGAAAGGCGATGAAGGACGAATGGACCAGCCCGACGATGGGCAGCCGCGATTCGAACCACTTGGCGATCCGACTCTTGGGGACGTAGGTGGCGTGACCGCTCATGAGGCTACCCGCTTCAAAGTCTGTTTCGCTGCATCCGTCGCGTGTCGTGGCGCGCCGGACGTCCTCCCTCGCCGCCCTCGGGCGACGTCCTCACGTCAGGCGACGGCCTTGCCGCCCTCCTCGCCGATCCGGATCTTCGTGTCCGTAAGAAAGGCGTAGGGCGGGATCGGAAGGTTCGTCGGAGCCGGTCCGCGACGTACGCGACCGGACGTATCGTAGAGCGAACCGTGGCACGGGCAGGACCAGCCTTCGTACTGACCCTGGTGACCGATCGGGACGCAGCCGAGATGGGTGCAGTTGCCGTAGACCACGAGCCACTTGGCGTGGCCTTCCTTGACGCGCGCGGAATCGGCCTGGGGATCCATGAGCTCGCTGAGCTTCACGGCCTCGGCCTCCTTGACCTCCGTCTCGGAACGGCTCCGGATGAAGATCAGCTTGCCGCGCCAGAACACGTTGACGATCTGGCCTTCTTGGATCGGCGTCAGGTCGACCTCGAGGGGGGCGCCTGCCGCGATCACCTCGGCGTCGGGCGCCATCGATGCCACGAAGGGCCATGCCAGCGCGCCCGCACCCACGGCGAGGCCAGAACCGGTCGCCAGGAACAGGAAGTCGCGGCGGGAACCGTCGGGACCTGATGTGGGAGGGGTGTTCGCCAAGATGGACACTCCGGTCAGGATGGCGCCGGGTCGGGCCGCCCGCAGATCGAGGACGCGCCGCTTCCGTTCGCCGACAATTAGAGGCGCTCGAAAGAAGCACGCAGCGCAGACGCAGACACGATTGCACAGTGACGTGCAATGCGACCGGGCGTCACCCGAGCGAGCCTTCGGAGGCAGGGTTCTCTGGCACGCCAGATGCGAACCTGTCCAGAGTAGGCCCGTGACGGGTCACGGGATTCGTCACGGGCATAGCGCGACGCGCCCGCTGAGCGAAAGCCAGCGCCTCACCAGCAGGATGGCGACCACCGCCAATCCGGCACAGAAGCCCATCCAGATCCCCACGCCGCCGAAGCCGAGCCCCCATGCAGCTAGGATGCCCGCAGGGATGCCGATCACCCAATATCCGAAGAGGGCGATCCCCATCGGCACGCGTGTGTCCTGCATGCCCCGCAGCGCGCCGAGCGCCACCGATTGGACACCGTCGGCCATGGCGAAGAGCGCGGCGAAGCCGATGAAGCTGATGGCGTACGGGATCACTGCGGCATTCCCCGGCGCGTCGAGATCGAGGAACAGGCCGATCAGCGGCCGCGGCAGCGTCACCTGGACGAGGGCGCAGGCGCTCATGAAGCCGAAGCCGAGCAGAATCGCGATGGCGCCCGCTCGGCACATGGAAATGCGATCCTCGGCGCCGAAGGCGCGCCCCACCCTCACCGTGGCGGCCTGCCCGATCCCGTTGGGGACCATGAAGCAGATCGCGGCGATCTGGATCGTCACGGCATGGGCCGCCAGGGGAGCGGTGCCGAACAGGCCCATGCCGAGAACTGCGGCCTCGAACAGGCTCGCCTCGGCCAGACCCGTCGCGGCCATGGGCAGGCCGAGGCGGAAGGTGGTCGCGAGCCGCCCGGCATTGGGTCGCCAGACTCCGAGGAAGAGCCGCCGCTGGCGAAGGCCCGGCGCCATCATCATCACGCCGACGAGGGCGGCGAGGGACAGGAACGCGGCGAACGTCGTAGCGAGTCCGACACCGACCAAGCCGAGACCAAGCAGTCCCGGTCCCTCGAAGGCGAGCCAGATCGCCAGCCCGACATTCACCGGTAGAGCCGCGAGACTGATAGCGAGGGGCCAGCCGGGCCGCTCCAGGGCGGAAAGGCTGGCGCGCAACGCCATGAAGGCGAGTGCAGGCCACATCGACCATTGCAGGGCCCGCATGTAGAGCCCGGCATCCTCAGCGAGCTTCGGTTGCTGACCCATGGCCAGAAGCATGTGCTCGGTGTGCCAGAGGGCCAGCATGACGGGGACGATCGCGATGGTGACGGCCCAGAGCCCGGCCCCGACGATTCGGCGCACATCGTGATCGGCGGAATCGCCACGACCGACGGCACCTGCGATCAGAGGCGAGACGACCGAGGCGAGGCCGATCCCACAGATGAACAGGATGAAGTAGAGGCTCGTCGCGAGCGCGCCGGCCGCGAGCGGCTCAGCACCGAGCCGTCCGAGCAGGACCACGTCGGCGGTGACGAGGCCGTGCTGAGCGAGGTTCGTCACGATCAGGGGCGCCGCGAGAACCAGCGTCGCTCGTAACTCGGTCGTCCAGGGGCCACGCGACGAGGGCCGCCGCGTCTCTCTCGGCCCGGCGGTCGCGTCCAGGACGATCATTCCGCGGCGTCCTCGTAGTGTGCGGGCACGGCATCGCCGAGGAAGCCGCCCGACTGGCGCTCCCACAGGCGCGCGTAGAGACCTCCCGTGCGGATCAGCTCCGCATGGGTCCCCTCCTCCACGATCCGGCCGGCGTCGATGACGATGAGCCTGTCGAGGGCCGCGATGGTGGAGAGCCGATGAGCGATGGCCAGCACGGACTTGCCCTGCATGAGCGTGTCGAGGCTGTCCTGGATCGCCGCCTCGACCTGACTGTCGAGGGCCGATGTCGCCTCGTCGAGGATCAGGATCGGCGCGTTCTTCAGGATGACGCGGGCGATGGCGATGCGCTGGCGCTGGCCGCCGGAAAGTTTCACACCGCGCTCCCCGACCTGGGCGTCGTAGCCGGTGCGGCCCTTGTGATCGACGAGGCCCGCGATGAACGTGTCCGCCTCCGCCAAGCGGGCGGCATCTTCGATCTGGGCCAGGGTGGCGTCCGGCCTGCCATAGGCGATGTTGTCGCGGATCGAGCGATGCAGAAGCGAAGTGTCCTGCGTGACCATGGCGATGGCTCCGCGCAGCGATTCCTGCGTAACGCCGGCGATGTCCTGTCCGTCGATGAGAATCCGGCCGCTCTGGATGTCGTGCAGCCGGAGGAGCAGCGCAGTGAGCGTCGTCTTGCCTGCGCCGCTGACGCCGACGAGGCCGACCTTTTCTCCGGGACGGATGTGAAGGCTGAAATCCTCGATCACGGCGGGGGTGCCTTCGCCGTAGCGGAAGCCGACCCGATCGAAGCGGATATCGCCGCCACCGACCGCCAGGGTCCGAGCGTCGGGCCGGTCGACGATGCCGTGCGGCCGCGAGATGGTCTGCATGCTCTCTTGGATCACGCCGACATTCTCGAAGATGCCGCGCACCGTCTGCATCACCCAGCCGGACATCGCCATCAAGCGCAGGACGAGCGCGAGGCCCGCCGCCGCCTCGCCGGTGGTCATGGCGCCGCGCTGCCACAGGATGACGCAGGCAGCGGCGGTCGCGACGATGAGCCCGCTGTTGAGTACGCCGAGCAGCGTCGTCGTCGTGGTCACGAGGCGGAACTGGTGCAGATGCGCCGTGGTGTGGACATCGATGGCGTCGCGCACGGCGGCGCGCTCCTCGCGGTCGCGAGCGAAAAGCTTGACGGTGAGAATGTTGGTGTAGCTATCGACGATGCGACCGATGAGGAAGGAGCGCGTGTCGGCGGTAACGAGGGAGCGGAACCTGGCACGGGGAACGAACCACCAAGTGAGCGCAGCATAGGCCGCTACCCACATGACCACCGGTAGTGCGAGCCAAAGTGAGATCGAGCCGAACAAGCCCACGGCCGTGACCGCATAGATCGCCACGTAGAGCAGCGTATCGATGAAGACGACGGCGAGTTCGCGCACTGCCGGGCCGACCTGCACGACGCGATTGGCGAGCCGCCCGGCGAAATCCGCCTGGAAATACGAGAGGGAATGGCCGAGCGTGTAGAGGTGAGTGCGCCAGCGGACCTGATTGGTCGCCTGCGGGACAAGGAGCTGATTCGACATCACCTCGTGCAGCCAGATCGTGAACGGGCGCACCACGAGGAGCAGTCCCGCCGCGAGGCCAATCTCGAATCCGTGATCCTGCAGAACCGTTGCCCGATCGGCCTTGTTCAGGAGATCGATGAACCAGCCCATCAGCAGGTAGAGCGAAGCCTCCACCGTGCCGGCAGCCACCGCCACGACGAAGAGCAGTGCGAGCGCACCGCGCATCGGCTTCAGGTAGAAGGCGGCAAAGCCCGTGACGGATTTGGGCGGCATACGCCCGTCTTCGAAGGGCGCGAACGGATCGATGCGGCGCTCGAGCCAATCGAGAAACATGGTCTGGTCCGGTGTTGGAGGTCAGCTTCAGGTAGTCGGCCTTGACGGGCTGCCAACCGCGAGGCGATGCCGCAGACGCAATGCAGCTGCCCCGTCCGATTCTCCGCCTCGCCCTCTACCAGCCCGATATTCCCCAGAATACGGGGACGATCCTGCGGATGGCGGCCTGCCTCGATGTCGCCGTCGATATCATCGAGCCGGCCGGGTTCGATGTGTCGGACCGGCACCTGCGCCGATCGGGGCTCGACTACCTGGACCATGTGGCGATCACGAGGCATCGTTCCTGGGCCGCATTCTCTCAATGGCGTGCCGAAACCGGGACGAGGCTCGTCCTCGCCACCACCGCTGGCGCCCTGCCCTACACCACCTTCGCCTTCGCCCCTGGCGATTGCATCCTGCTCGGGCGCGAATCGGCCGGAGTTCCCGCATCCGTGCACGAGGCAGCGGATGCCAGGATCGTCATTCCCATCCGCGAGGGAATGCGCTCGCTGAACATCGCCGTGGCGGCCGCGATGATCCTCGGTGAGGCCCTCCGTCAGACGAGGTGATTCCGTGCCATTCGGCACCCTCGCGGCGGCTGGAGCGTAACAGACGTGTTTGGCGAGGCGAAACCTGCTGCGGATGTGGTCTCGATCCGACGCGCATCCTCGTCTCACCTCAAGGAGCCATCGCCATGATCAAGTCAGCCCTCGCAGCCATCGCTTTTTTCGCCGCCGTTGGAGGCGCCGCCGCCCAGACCGCGACGCCCATGCCGTGGTCCGATCAATATACCCTGTCGGCTTTCGAGACGGTGCCGGCCAATGTCGCCACCGCCACCGACACCCAGACGGGCAAATCGTTCAACGTCGTCAAGCTGGCGAACGGGAAGATGATGGTTCTGATGTCGCTCGATCGGGTCAAGGCGCTGACGCCCTTCGCCGACGATTCGGAGATGATGTTCAGCGGCCACGGCGGGACCACTCGGTAGGGCTTTCCGACGCGACATCGCCTGTCGCAGAACAAATTTTGAACGATGTGTAATTCAACACTTGAACGCTGTGTAAATTCAAGCGATGCCTTCGGTGTGGACAGCGTTCAAACACCGGAGGCCAATGATGCTCAACTTGTTTCGACTCCTCGCCCGCGGGGCCGCTGCCAAGGCCGAGGAAGAGTTGATCGATCGAAACGCCCTGCTCATCCTCGATCAGCAGATCAGGGAGACGCGGACCTCGCTGGAGCGCAGCCGCCTGGCGCTCGCGGCCGCGATCGCCGGCGATAAGGCCGAGGAGCGGCGCCTCGCCGCCGTCGAGACTCGCGCGGCCGACCTCGAAGAGCGCGCTCTAGCGGCTCTGGCAGCCGGACGCGAAGATCTCGCCGTCGAGGCTGCTGACGCCATCGCCGAACTCGAAGCCGAGCGCGATGCGATCCGCGAGGCGCGCCTGCGCTTTGCCCGTGAGGTCGTCCGTATCCGCTCCGTCGTCGCCGACGCGACACGCCGTCAGAACGAACTGGAGCGCGGCCGCCGCATCGCCGCGGCGGCCGAGGCGGCAAGACGACTCGGCGTCCATGCCGGCCCGAGCGAGCGGGCGACGTTGAAGGAGGCGGAGGCGACCTTGACCCGTCTTCGGGCGCTTCAGGCCGAGGCTGCCGATACCGAGGCGGCTCTGGCCGAGATCGAGCCCGGCCTCTCGATCGCCGAACGTCTGGAGCGCGAGGGCTTCGGTCCGAGCACGCGCCCGAGCGGTGGCGCGGTGCTCGACCGCCTGCGTCGCAAGTCCGAAACCGCCGCCGCCTGAAGCCTTCGACCCCATCCCGTAGCCGCATGACGGCTTTCGGGATGGGGAAGAAAATTCCTTCGCTCTCTCTCTCGATCTCATTACTCGTTCAAAGGACGACGACCATGACCAACGAGACCACGCAGCATTCCGGCGCCTGGGTCACTTTCACCTACGCATCCTTCATCGGATCGGCGGCGATGGTGGGCCTCGGCATCCTGTTCATGCCCATGGACATCTGGATCAAGGGCTACCTCGCCATGGGCACGATCATGCTGGTCCAGTCCTGCATCACCGCCACCAAGACCATCCGCGACGTTCACGAAGGCCGCCGTATGGTCAACCGGATCGAGGACGCGAAGACCGAGCGTCTTCTGATGTCGGTGGGCAAAGATTGAAGCGGTCTCGATTGACGATGGCGGGGAGGGATGGGACATCCCTCCCATGACGATGTCCGACACGACTCCGCCGCCGCCGCCTGCCGCCGAACTCGCCGCCCTCAAGGACGAGGTGACGACATGGTTCGCGACCCTGCGAGACAGGATCGTGGCGGAACTCGAAGCGATTGAGGCGGAGACCGAAGGGCCGTTCCATCCCGATGCCCCGGCCGAGGCCGGGCGGTTCGTGAAGACGCCCTGGCAGCGCACCGACCATTCCGGCACGCCCGGTGGCGGCGGCACCATGGCGATGCTGCACGGCCGGGTCTTCGAGA
Source organism: Methylobacterium marchantiae (assembly GCF_042679825.1). Classification (NCBI taxonomy): domain Bacteria; kingdom Pseudomonadati; phylum Pseudomonadota; class Alphaproteobacteria; order Hyphomicrobiales; family Methylobacteriaceae; genus Methylobacterium; species Methylobacterium marchantiae. Next base: position 158,423 of record NZ_JBHTND010000003.1, read on the forward strand.
AGGCGGGCGTTCACGTCTCCCAGGTCTTCGGTGAGTTCGCGCCGGAATTCCGGGCCCAGATGCCGGGAGCAGCGGAAGACCCGCGCTTCTACGCCACCGGCATCTCTCTCATCGTCCATCCCTGGAACCCGAACGTGCCGACGGTGCACATGAACACGCGTTTCGTCTCGACGACGAAGACGTGGTTCGGCGGCGGGGCCGACCTCACCCCCGTCCTCGACCGGCGCCGGACGCAAGATGATCCCGATACGCTCCGCTTCCACGCGGCCATGAAGGCGGCCTGCGACGCCCATGCGCCGGCTGCGGATTACGATCGCTACAAGGCATGGTGCGAGGAATACTTCTTCCTCAAGCATCGCAACGAGCCGCGCGGCATCGGCGGCATCTTCTACGATTATCACTGGACCGGCGATCCGAAGGCCGATCTCGCCTTCACCAGGGATGTCGGCCTCGCCTTCCTCGACGCCTATCCGGCCATCGTGCGCGCGAATCTCTCGACGCCGTGGACCGAGGCCGACCGGCTGGAGCAACAGGTCCGGCGCGGGCGCTATGTGGAGTTCAACCTGCTCTACGACCGCGGCACCATCTTCGGCCTGAAGACCGGCGGCAATGTCGCCTCGATCCTGTCCTCGCTGCCGCCCACCGTGCGCTGGCCGTGAGCGATGACCTTCCGACCCGGTTCGCGCCGCAACAGGACGCGGCTCTGAAAGCCATTGCCGAGTGGCGCAAGGCAGGCGGGCCTCAAGTGTTCCGCCTGTTCGGCTACGCCGGCACGGGCAAGACCACTCTCGCGCGCCGCATCGCCGACGATGTCGAGGGCAACGTGGTCTTCGGCGCCTTCACCGGAAAGGCGGCCTCCGTGATGAGGTCGAAGGGCTGCCATGACGCCGCGACGATCCACAGCCTGATCTACCGCACCAAGGAGACCGAGGAGGGAGGACCCGCCTTCACCCTCAACCGAGCCGGACCGGTGGCGAAGGCCGAACTGGTCATCATCGACGAGTGCTCGATGGTCGATTCGGATCTCGGCAACGACCTTCTCTCATTCGACAAGCCGGTCCTCGTCCTCGGCGACCCCGCCCAGCTGCCGCCGGTTCGGGGCGGCGGCTTTTTCACCGAGGCCGAGCCTGACGTGATGCTCACCGAGGTCCACCGCCAGGCTGCCGACGATCCGATCGTGCGCATGGCGATGACCGTGCGCGAGGGCGGCCGTCTCAGTATCGGCGAGTATGGCAAGAGCCGCGTGGTCTCGCGCCGCTCCCTCGATCCGTCCAGCGTGCTCGAATGCGACCAGGTCCTGGTCGGAATGAACAAGACGCGGCGGCTCTACAACAATCGCCTCCGGGAACTCGCCGGGCACACGGACCCGATGCCGGCGGTGGGCGAGAAGCTGGTCTGCCTGCGCAACGACCGCACCAAGGGACTGCTCAACGGCTCGACCTGGACGGTCCACGCCCTCCGCGCCGCACCCCGCGCCGATACGATCCGCCTCGACGTGGTTCCGGAGGACGATCCGGCCCTGCGCCGGCGACCCACGGACATCAAGGTCCTGCGTGCGGTGATGTCGGGCTCGGAAGAGGAGATCCCGGCCTTCCTGAAGCGCGAGACCGACGAATTCACTTACGGCTACGCGCTGACCGTCCACAAGGCGCAAGGCTCGCAATGGGACAACGTCGTCCTCTTCGACGAATCCTTCGCGTTTCGCGAGCATCGGGCGCGCTGGCTCTATACGGGTCTCACCCGTGCAGCCCGCGCGATCACGGTGGTGATGTAGCGGGACTTACCCTCCTCGCCGCGCTCCGCAAGATGGATCACGAGCGAAGCGGGGACCGGATATGGCTTCGAGCGCACGCTGCTGCGGCTCGATCCACGACACCGCCGAGGGCGAACCGACACACAGTGCCCCCCTGCCGCATCCAGGTCGCAGAGGCATCCGCGTGGCTTTCCCACTTCGAAACGCTGCCGACCTTTCGGCGCTTTCCCGAATAGCTGGGTGCTTGGAGCGGGCACGGCAAGCGACTACGTGACATCCTTCAGAATCAGACCGAGTCAGTCTTGTCCCATCCCGAAGCCGACGGTCCGCCTCGCATGCATGCCACGACGATCCTCATGGTCCGCAAGGGCGGACGGGTGGTGATCGGCGGCGACGGGCAGGTCAGCCTCGGCCAGACCATCGTCAAGGGCAATGCCAGGAAAGTGCGCCGCCTCGCCAAGGGCTCCGTCATTGGAGGCTTCGCCGGCGCCACGGCCGATGCCTTCACCCTGTTCGAGCGGCTCGAGGCCAAGCTCGAACAATATCCCGGGCAGCTCACCCGCGCCTGTGTCGAACTCACCAAGGATTGGCGCACCGATCGCTACCTGCGGCGCCTCGAGGCGATGATGCTCGTGGCGGACAAGGACGTCAGCCTTCTTCTCTCCGGAGCCGGCGACGTCCTCGAGCCGGAAGGCGGCGTCATGGCGATCGGATCGGGCGGCAATTACGCGCTGGCTGCGGCCCGCGCCCTGGAAGACGGGGAGCATGATGCAGAAGCGATCGTTCGCCGCGCACTCGGCATCGCGGCGGAAATCTGTGTCTACACAAACGGCAACCTCGTCATCGAGCAACTCGATACGGCTGAATAGCAACATCGGCATCTTAATGCCGATTTTTGTGTCTTGTTAACGCAAACTTGCAGATCGATGCCTATCACTTCTCGCCGAAACGGCGGGAATTGGGTCGGCGACAATGCGTATCAGGGCGAAAATCCTTAGCTTCGTGGGCCTTTGTTCGCTGGTGACGCTCGTCGTCGCGGCGATCAGCATCCTATCGCTTCAGACATTCAATGGCGCGTTGAGCGACGCCAAGCTCGCGTCGCAACGCGCCCTCGACGCCAGCAACCTGAATCGAATCGTGACCAGTGTGGTGGTCGAGGCGCGCGGCATCTACGCAGCCAAGGATACGCAGGACGCGGTGAAATACGCGACCCGCCTCGGCAAGAACCTCGAGGCGATGAATGCGCTCCTCGCCGCTTGGGCTCCGAGGGTGCCAGCGAACGAACGCCCGTTATTCGACAAGGTCGTCGGCGAAGCGGCAGCCTTCACGACCCTGCGTACCGAAACCGCTCGTCTCGGCACAGAGGTTTCGCCGAGAGCGGCGGCTGATCAGGGTTTCAACGAGGTCAACCGCGCCAATCGCCAGGCCTTTCAGGACAGTATCGAGCGGCTCGTCGCCAGCAGCACGGCCGAGGTCGAGGCGATCGATCGCTGGACCGACGAACTCTACGCGCAGCGCCTCAACCTGCTCCTGGCCCTCGCCGTGGGCGGAACGCTCGGATGCCTGCTGATCGGTGGCTATGTGGGAACGCGAGAGATCGCAAAGCCGCTATCCAGCGTGTCCCAGGCGATCCGTCGCCTCTCCGAGGGCGACCTCACCTTGCCGAAGATGAAGGCGCGGCGCGACGAGATCGGCGAGATCTGGACGAGCATGCAGGTCTTCTCGGCAACGATGAAGGAAGCGGCCGAAATGCGCGTGACACAGGAGCAGGCGGCCGGGTCCGCGAGCCGGCGCCGCCATGCCGAAATGAGCACGCTGGCGGACCGTTTTCAGGGAAGCGTCGGAAGTCTCGTCGATACCCTGTCGGGTTCGGCCGCCGAAATGGAGCTCACCGCCCGATCCATGGCCGCCACCGCCGACCAGACCAACCGGCAATCGACCGCGGTGATGAATGCGGCCAATGAGACGGCCATGAACGTCCAGGCCGTCGCGGCCGCGACGGAGGAACTCGCGGCGACGGCCAACGAGATCGGCTCGCAGGTGGCTCAGACATCGGCCGCTGCGGCCGGTGCCGTGGAGAGTGCCCATCGGACGTCGGAGCGTGTGCGGGTCCTCGCCGATAGTGCCGCGCGTATCGGCGACGTGGTGGCACTCATCTCCAGCATCGCGAGCCAGACCAATCTGCTCGCGCTGAACGCGACGATCGAGGCTGCCCGCGCCGGTGATGCGGGCCGCGGCTTCGCCGTCGTCGCCGCCGAAGTGAAGGGTCTCGCGGCCCAGACCGCTAAGGCGACCGACGAGATCACGGCGCAGATCGCGATGATCCAGGATGCGACCCGCGCCACGGTCGACGCGATCGAGGAGATCGGATCGACCATCGGGAGCGTCCATACGATCGCGATGGGCGTCGCCGCAGCCGTGGAGCAACAGCAGGTCGCGACCCAGGAAATCGCCCGCAGCGTCAGCGATGCGGCACGTGGCACGCAGGCCGTCACCGAGACCATCGCCGACGTGCAGAGTGCCGCCGTCCAGACCGGTGCCGGCGCCTCACAGGTTCTGGCTGCGGCCGAACAGCTGACGCGCCAGTCGACCAGCCTCGGTCACGAGGTCGAAGGCTTCGTCGGCGGCATTCGCGCCGCCTGAACGTTTGTGAAGAGGATCAAGCGAGGAGAAGGATCTGGAAAGGGAAGCCGCCGACGCTTAGATCGGAGGCGTGCATGACCGGCTTCACCTTCGTACCTGTCTGACCATGATCGCCGCTGGCTCACCGCTCCAGGTCGAACCGGCGGCGATCCGCATGGGGCAGCAGTGCCCGCGAGCGCGGTACCCTGTCCGTCGCCACGGTCTCGGGCCGGCTGGCATCGTTCCCGCACGGACCGGATCAGCGCCCTCCCCTCCTCCCGGGCAGCGCAGCTGCCGCATCCGACCGGAGCGTGATGACAACCTTCTCCCCCCGCGAAATCGTTTCCGAACTCGACCGGTTCATCGTCGGCCAGCACGATGCCAAGCGCGCGGTTGCCATCGCTCTGCGCAACCGCTGGCGCCGCCAGCAACTGGTCGGACCCTTGCGCGAAGAGGTGGCGCCTAAGAATATTCTGATGATCGGTCCGACGGGCTGCGGAAAGACCGAGATCGCCCGCCGCCTCGCCAAGCTCGCCGGTGCTCCGTTCCTCAAGATCGAGGCGACCAAGTTCACCGAGGTCGGCTATGTCGGCCGCGACGTGGAGCAGATCATCCGCGATCTCGTGGAAGTGGGCATCGGGCTGAAGCGCGAGGAGAAGCGCCGCTCGGTCCAGGCGAAAGCGGAGGCAGCGGCCGAATCGCGCATCCTCGACGCTCTCGTCGGGCCGACATCCGGCCAGGCAACCCGCGAGAGTTTCCGCAAGAAGCTGAGGAACAGCGAGCTCGCCGACAAGGAGGTCGAGATCGAATTGTCGGGCAGCTCGTCCGGCGGCCTGCCGATGTTCGAGATTCCAGGCATGCCAGGTGCTTCCATGGGCGCGGTCAACCTCGGCGACATGCTCGGTAAGGCGCTCGGCGGCCAGAAGGGCAAGCCGAAGCGGATGACTGTGCGGGAGGCCTACGCGCCCCTGCTCGCGGAGGAATCCGACAAGCTCGTCGACACCGAATCGCTTACCCAGGAGGCGATCCGCGAGGTCGAGAACAACGGTATCGTGTTCCTCGACGAGATCGACAAGATCTGCGCCAAGGAGGGACGCTCGTCGGCCGATGTCTCGCGGGAGGGTGTCCAGCGCGATCTCCTGCCGCTCATCGAGGGAACCACGGTGGCGACGAAGCACGGTCCGGTGAAGACCGACCACGTGCTGTTCATCGCGAGCGGCGCCTTCCACGTCTCGAAACCGTCCGATCTTCTACCGGAACTGCAGGGCCGCCTCCCCATCCGCGTGGAGCTGCAACCGCTCACCGTCGAGGATTTCAAGCAGATCCTCACCACTACAGAGGCGAGCCTGCTGAAGCAGACGGTGGCTTTGATGGCGACCAAGGGGGTGACTCTCGATTTCACCGACGATGCCGTTGATGCGCTGGCTCGTGTGGCCGTCGACGTGAACAACTCGGTGGAGAATATCGGCGCACGCCGACTCCAGACGGTGCTGGAGCGGGTGATCGACGAGATCTCCTTCACCGCAACCGACCGGTCGGGTGAGACGGTACCGATCGACGCGGCCTATGTCCGCGAGAGGGTCGAGAGCCTCGCGGCGAATGCCGATCTCAGTCGGTTCATCCTGTAGCGGGAGCGGCTGCGCGAACTCGCCGATCTCGACGTTTCGGATCGCATCAGCCCGTCGAGCCGATGCTCAGGCCGACCAGACTTGGCCCGGCCGCAGCGGGACGAAGCGCGCCGGGTCGATTCCCTCCGCCTCGCAAGCGGCCAGAAGTGCCTCCGCCGGCTGCTCGATCCCCTCGTCGGTGAGGCGGAACGTGCCCCAATGGTGGCCGAGCATCTGGTCGGCCCCGAGCAGTTTGGCGGCGATGACGGCATCGGCCGGATTCATGTGCTGGGCCTTCATGAACCAGCGCGGCTCGTAGGCCCCGATCGGCAGCGTCGCGAGGCGCGGTGGTCCGAAACGGTCGCGGGCCTGCCGGAATATCCCGCCATCGCCGAGACCGGTATCGCCGGAATGGTAGTGGATACCGGACGGGCTCGTGAGGACGTAGGAACACCAGAGCGCCATACGCTTGTCGTTCAATCCCCGCGCCGACCAATGATTGGCCGGCGTCATGTGCACGACCAACCCGCCGCCGAGATCGATCGACTGTCCCCAGTCGCGCGTCTCCACATGCATCGTGTCGTCGAAGGACCGCAGGATGGTGTCGTTGCCGAGGGGGGCCACGATCAAAGGCTGATGCGCCTGCCAGAGTCGCGACACCGTCGGGCCGTCGAGATGGTCGTAGTGGTTGTGGGTGATCAGTACGACGTCGATGGGCGGCAGATCGTCGAAGGCGATGCCGGGTGGATTCACCCGCTTCGGACCGGCCATCGAGAACGGGCTGGCTCGGGGGGCAAAGACCGGATCGACCAGGATGTTGCGGCGGGCGACTTGGAACAGGTAGCTCGCATGGCCGATGAACGAGATCCGCATCCCGTCCACGCGCTCGGGCGGAGTGTCGGTGAAGGGACTGGGGAACGAAGCCGGCCACGGGATGCCGGACTTTTCCCGCTTCCAGCGCAGCATGTCGCCCAGTGCCTTGTCCGGCGGCTGATCGACACCGTGGAACTGGAGCCCGTCGAAATTCTCGGTGACGGGACCAGTGTAATACGGGTTTCGGCTCTTGCTGCGCCGGTGAGCGGCGTAGCCGACACCACCGAGCGTCATGACCGTGACCGCAGAGAGGGTTGCGAGAAGGCTTTGCCGTTTCATCTTTCCGAGATGGCGGTGGCTGCCGCGCAATCAAGACTGCGGCCTTCAGGCCGAAGCGGCCTTCCCCATCACGGTCACGAGTTCATCGGCCAGGGCGCGGATCTTTTGATGAGCTGCCGCCTCGATCTCCTCGCGAGACTTGTTCTCCGTCGGAATGACGACGACGCCGGTGATCCGTCCGTAGGCGCCGATGAGCGTGAAGTTGAACCGGCCCATGCGACTGCGGCGGACGAAGTAATGCGGCTGCGGCAACGGTCTCGCTCCTTTCAGGCTGAAAAGAGACGGTACGAAGCCGTTGCGGGAAAAGTTTCGGGCGGTTGTCTGTCAGGAGCGCCAGCGCAGTTCCTGTTGAACCAGCGGGTTGCGGAAGGTCCTGGCCTCGCGGGCGGCCTGCAAAGCCTCGCGCTTGAGACGGAAATACCATTGCGACGGCAGATCACTCTGGCCGAACAGCACCATGGTCGGTTTGCGGTCGAGACCGGCCTGGGCGTGCTGGAGCACTTGCTGGTCCTGCGTCAGGAATTGCCGCATCAGCGGCCGCGCCAAGGGCTTCAGCAGGTTGAGGACCGGCATGTTCCAGTAGAGAGCGTTGGTGAGCATGGTCCGGTTGTGCGTGAGCGGCGTCGCGAAAGTGTAGTTCGCGACCCGCTTCGCCCCGGCCTCGATCCGCTCGAGCCGCACGCCGGGCAACCGGAACTCGATCTCGACCTCGGGCACGCCGCCGAGCAGCTTGTAGACCGGAGAACTCGTCGTGGTGGAATGGCTCGACATGGTGAATCCGTGCGGCGTCGGCGTGAAGGTCTTCACCTTCTCGCGCAGCTCCTTCGAGGGACGGAACCACCAGGAATCATGGACGAAAGCCACGTGTCCGGGATCGACGAGGCTCAAGGTGGTGAGATCGAACGAGGCCTCCACCACGAGCTCGACCACGAGCGATCCGGCCGCCTCGAATCCGAGGGCGGGCAGAACCGGCACGTCGCCACTCGCGCCGCCGAGATATGGATTGACCCAGACGAAGCCGGCGCTCTCCCGGATGGGAAAGCGCTGGACCACGATCCGGGAAAAGTCGGCGGCATCCGCCGACGACAGCGTCGGCACATCGCGGCAGCGACCGTCGGTGCCGAAGCGCCAGCCGTGGAATGGGCAGGTCACGGCCTCGCCGTCGAAGCGACCTTTCGACAGGGCCATGCCACGGTGCGGACAGCGGTCCCGCATGGCGAAGAGAGTGCCGGCCTTGTCGCGGCCGAGGACGATCTGCTCGCCATTGAGCTCCACCGCGCGAAGGCTGCCGGCCTTCAGCGTGTCAGAGCGGCCGACGCAATAGAACGCATCCGGCAGCGGCTGGCGCATGGCGTCGGGGTCGAGGGCCGCCTCGTCGGTCGCAGCATTGCGGGCCGTATCGGCCTTGGCCTGGATCGGCGGAGATGAGAGCATGACGGGCTGCGATTGTCCTGAAACTGAGCTTCTCGCGAACGATCTCCCTCGGTCGGCTCGTCGACCGTTGCCGGCCGGCTACCGAGATGGTGACGCATGGCCGCCCTCCCGACGGAAAACGCACCGTCATACGCTTCGGCGATGATGGTGGCCATAAGGGGCAGATCGACCGGGCGTCGAGATCACATGAGGTCAGCGTCGGGCCAAGGGCCACGACCCTCGTCTGTCTCCCTGCTGCCTCGCAATCCATGCATCCGGCGGTTTGTCGAAACGCCGGGTCGGATGCGGGCGTCGATCCATTTCAAGCCTCGGCCTTCGGCGCCGCGCTTCGCAACATTGACGCGGCATTCTCGATCCACGCGATGATCTGCTTCTTATGATCGAGAATGGGCTTCTCGATGAAGGTCCACGACAGCCAGGCGCAGGCGAGAGACAATGGGAGGGCAATCGCGAAATAGGCCGGGAAGGTCAGTCGATCGCCGAAGATATCGTAGGACAGTTTGATGATGGGAAAGTGGAAAAGGAACACGCCGTAGGACAGGTCGCCGAACGGGATCCTGCGCGGGTTGGTAACACCGAGCCACACCGTGATGTAGGCAATGGGAAAGGCGGCGAGATAGGACGTCTCGCGATAGGTCAGCAGCCCAGCGGCGAAGAACAGGCTCGCGGCGAAGAGACGGCCATCATGCGGGATGCGGTCCCGGTAGAGATAGAGGAGCACGCCGGCGAGGAACGAGAAGATCAGGACGCGTCCCCCGAGCTGCGCATAGGGGCTCTGGTCTCCGGCTCCGACGGAGAAGATCGTGAGTCCGAGGACGACGAGGATGAGAGCACCGCCGAACAGAGCTCGCCTGCGCGTCACTCCCAGCAAGGCCAGGCAGATCAGGGCGAGGTAGCATTCGAGCTCGGTCGGTATGGTCCAGAGCTGCGCGTTCAGCATCTGCCCTCCGATCACGCCGGGCAGCGTATAGTGAATATATCCGATAATGTTCAAGAAGTAAGAATAAAGCTCTGGTGATGCGAAGTAGACCGACAGCGGCAGAACTGTGAAGAGCGGTCCCAGAACCAGAGCCACCAGGAAGGTTTCGAAAGCAAGAGCCGGGACGATACGCAGGATCCGGAGCAGAGCGAATTGGTGCAGGCGTGTCCGGCCAAGGCTGCCGGCCACGAGAAATCCCGACAGGGCGAAGAACATCGGGAGGATGGCGGCGGGAAGCGCCCGGGCGGGCCCGGCCCAGAATATCCTGACCGATTCCTCGAAATTCGCGACGGAGTAGGAGTGCCAGAGCAGAACGGAGAGCGACAGACCGATACGCAGGTAATCGAAACCCGACGTATTGCCGGATGCGCTTACCATTTTCCCGTTGATGGATGGCATCTACCAAGTTTCCGTAGCGAGCGGCGAGGCGGATCTCACGACGCACTGTTCGTCGAGGTCAGATCTTCACTGTAGCTCGACGGGTAGAAGCCGTGCGATATTCGAAGTGTTAGCCTTAATGGCTTCGTCCGCCGCATATGGGCGGCGATCCGGCTCGCCTCGCCCGCGCGAGATCCTGTCATTCTGCCGGGATCTCGGTCGTTCATCGCTCGACGATGGCGACCATGAGAGCGTCGAGAGGCAGCCGCGGCGCGCCGCCGCGCCCCCGCTAGAGGGGTTTCCAAGCGGCCGATCCCTGCCTAACTTAGCATTCTCGCAACGAACGAAAGGAGGTGATCCAGTGTCTCATTGCCTAAATCAGCCGCTTACCTCGGCTTACCGGACCTGGACTTTCGCCTCCGGCGCGCACGGCTAGCGCGTCAGGCATCCCCTGATCGGGTCCGGCCGAACGGACAAGCGGTTCGGCAATGGAAGGGCCGCCCTCATGGGGCGGCCCTTCGGCTTTTCGTCTTTCGAAAAATCAGCGTTTCAGCGCTTCTGAAACAGCGGCTGGGCGAGAGCTTCGGCTCGAGCCATCCAGAGGTCGCGGTCGGAGCAAGCCTGGGCCAGTTCTTCGGCGTCCCGCTCGGAGCGCGAGCGGGCGTCGTCGAGCTCTTCGATGAACAGGGTCTGGAGTTCTGCGAGGCGGTCCCGCTCGGCGCGTACTTCGTGGAGCTCCACCATTTCCTTTTCCACGTGGGAGCGCAGGCGGCGGAGTTCCTGGGCGAGAAGGCCTTGAAGCTGATCGTAGCGGTCGATCTCGATCTTGAGCTTGGCCTTCAGCATCAGGTTTTCGGCCATCAGTTCCGAGACGTCGTTATCCTCGGAGTGCTCGGTGCGCGCCGGTGATACGACGCGTGGCGACCAGGACGGAGCCTGCGCCTCGGCCTTGTCCGACGGGGCGGCTTTTTCGAACGGGGCCACCTTCTCGGAAGCCGACCGTTGCGGCTCCGCATGCCGGGGGGCCACCGACGGCGCATCCTGGGGTGTGGTCGCCGCCTTCATGGCTGCCAGCCAATCTCGCAGCGGTCCGGGCGCCGGACGGCCACCTGAATCCTGTGCCTGATAGTGGCGGGCTGGTTCCGACATCGGTCGCGTCCTCATGTGCAGGAGCATTCGATCAAACCATGCTTAACGAAGGGTAAACGTTAAGGAACTTTCGCTGTCCCATTTCCAGGGTCTGCAACGCGACCGCATCGAAGCCCTGGATTGTGAATGGTCCTGGTCGTGCTCGGCGCTGGAAAGCGTTATCGAGGCCGTGCCGTTGCGATGACGCCGACGGCCCAATCGCCGTAAGATCTCTTCGGACAGACACGATCATGCATATCGAAGCGCCCAGCCTTTCGGGACAGCCCGGAATCCGGCACGCCTTCTTCACCCGTCGAGGTGGCGTCTCCGATGGCCTCTATGCAAGTCTCAATGGCGGGCTCGGTTCACAAGACGATGCTGCGCATGTCGCCGAGAATCGGCGCCGAATGGCCGAGCACCTCGGTGTCGCACCGAGCCATCTCGTGAGCCTGTACCAGGTCCATTCGGCAGAGGTCGTTGTCATCGATGGCCCCGTCGCTCTGGCAGATCGGCCACGTGCCGACGCCATGGTGACGCGTGTTCCGGGCATCGCCTTGGGCATCGCCACGGCCGATTGTGGCCCGATCCTTTTCGCCGATCCCATCGCCCGCGTGATCGGGGCCGCCCATGCCGGATGGAAGGGTGCGTTGTCCGGTGTGGTGGCGAGCACGGTCGAGGCGATGGAGCGGCTCGGTTCGACACGAAAGGACATCGTCGCTGTGCTGGGGCCGACGATTTCGCAGAGCGCTTACGAGGTCGGCAACGACTTTCGGGATCGTTTCGCGGCCGAGGTGCCAGGGTCGGACATCTACTTCGCTGAAGGCGACCGTGAGGGACACGCACAATTCGACCTGCCCGCTTTCATTGCGCGACGTTTGCGGGAGGCCGGCATCGAGGCGGCTTCGTGCCTCGATCTATGCACCTACGCTGATCCCGGACGCTTCTACAGCTTCCGGCGTACGACCCATCATAAGGAAGCCGATTACGGTCGGCTTATCTCCGCCATCGCTCTTGCGTTTTGAAAGGGATATAGCCGCGCACAAGGGATGCGGCAATCTGCCACTATCGAACAGAGGAGGAAAGCGTGGCCGCAGTTGAACCTTAGCCGTTCTGCCGGGTTCTTCGCCTGCGTAGCCTTCACCGAGGCGGTCGCTGCCACAAAGGGGCCGTGTTCGACACACGCGGCGTGGTTGCGATGCAACAGCTTCCTAACGGATGCTGAGATATAGACGGGGAACTGCGCTGAACCGAACCCAAAAGGGCGGCGGCGCTAACGAGTAGAGGACCAGACAATGAAATCCTTCCTGCGGGCCACCACCGCTCTCGCCGGCGTCGTCATCGCCGGTTCCGCTTTCGCCGCCGACCTTCCCCGTCGCGCTGCCCCGCCGGTCTTCGTTCCGGTGCCGGTCTTCACGTGGACGGGCGCCTACTTCGGTATCAACGCCGGTTACGCCTTCAACACCGGCAGCGAGGGTACCCGCTCCTTCGTCGTTCCCGGCGCCTTCACGAATTCCGGCGTCGCCCAGACCGCCACGTTCAGCAAGAACGACCAGAACGGCTTCACCGGCGGCGCGCAGATCGGCTACAACTACCAGTTCACCCCGGGTTCGGGCGTGGTGGTCGGTGTCGAAGCCGATGCGCAGTACCTCGATTTCGGCGCCAAGCGTCGTGACTCGGGCATCCTCGCCGCTCCGGGCCTCGTGATCAACGATCCGCGCGGTCTCTCCAGCCTCGACTACTTCGGCACCGTCCGCGGCCGTCTCGGCTACGCCTTCGACCGCACCCTCGTGTACGGCACCGGCGGTTTCGCCTACGGCGCCGGCAGCGCCGAGCGTGATTTCGGCGGCTTCCGCGGCAACGACGACTTCCGCACCGGCTACGCCGTCGGCGGTGGTATCGAATATGCTCTCCCGACCGACTCGTTCTTCAACTTCTTCAAGTCGTCGGCTGTGACGCTGAAGGTCGAAGGCCTGTACGTGAACCTGGATCGCGGCAACCGCAGCACGGGCGCCCTGGTCGTCAACACCGCGACCGGCGACGTCGTTCGCTCGGTCAGCACCGGTCGCCGCGACGACGAGTTCGCCGTCGTCCGCGCCGGCCTGAACTACAAGTTCGGCACCTACTAGGATCGTCCATGATCGCCGCGCGGTCCCTCGAGGATCGCGCGGCATCGGGATCGTCCAAAACGAAAAGCCCGGCCGCAAGGCCGGGCTTTTTTGTTGTGCCGCAAAGCCTTGTCTCATTCAGGCCGGAAGGCTGTCCAAAAATTCATGCGGACCACCGGTCCCCGAGTGCATCCGCAACAGCGAAGTTTGCGTTGCCCCCCTGACAAAGCCTGATGCGCCACCCCATTTCGAAGGCGCCGGAGCGGCATTGGCCCGCAGGCTTCTTTCAGGAGGACGACCCCATGAACAGCGAAGAACGCGAGGTCATCGGCGGCATTTTCCAGCGTCTGGAGCAGGCCTCGAGCCAGCCCCGCGACGCCGATGCCGAACGCTTCATTGCGGAGAAGCTGCGCGCACAGCCCTACGCACCCTACGCGATGGCACAGCTGATCTATGTTCAGGAAGAGGCGATCAAAAGCCTCAACGAACAGTTGGAACAGGCGCGTCAGGCCGCTCAGCAACCTCAGGGGGGCGGCGGTGGGTTCCTGTCGAGCATTTTCGGCGGTGGTTCGCGCCAGCAGGAGCCGCAGCGTCCGCCCGGCCAGCCTTGGGGCAACCAGGGTGGCCCGCAACAGGGCTATGGTCAGCAACAAGGCTACGGCCAACAGCCGGGCTATGGGCAGCAGCCGGGTTATGGCGGCCCGCAGCAGGGTGGTCCCTGGGCCGGTCAGCAGGCGGCCCCCGCCCGGGGCGGTGGCTTCATGGCGACGGCACTTCCCATGGCTGCAGGTGCGGCGGGTGGAATGCTGCTCGGTAGCGCATTGTCGAATGCGTTCGCAGGCGGCCATTCGGCCCTTGGCAGCGCAGCGGCGGCCGGTCTTCCCAGCGCTGGTGCTGCATCGGGTAACGAAGATCTCGGTTCCGCACTCGGCGGCGGCAACGACTTCCAAGACGCGTCGTTCGATAGCGACCCGGCCGGTGACTTCGGTGGCGATCTCGGCGGTGGCGGGGACGACGACTGGGTGTGAGGTCGTCGACCGCGCTAAAACAGCGCGTGATGTCCCGATGACGAAGAGATCAGGCCCGGCGCGTGGTTCCACGCGCCGGGCCTTTCCCGTGTAAGGCTGCGGGAACCTACAGGACCTCGACCTTCGTCCCCACCGGGGTGCGTTCATAGAGATCGATCACGTCCTCGTTCATCATCCGGATACAGCCGGACGAAACCGATTGACCGATCGTATGCGGCTCGTTGGTGCCATGGATGCGGTAGAGCGACGAGCCGAGGTAGAGGGCCCTTGCGCCGAGGGGATTGGCCGGCCCACCGGCCATGTGCCGCGGCAAGTCGGGGCGCCGCTGGAGCATCTCCGCCGGTGGCGTCCAATCCGGCCATTCACGCTTCTGGCTGATGGTTTTCATTCCCGACCAGACGAAACCAGGCCGTCCGACACCGATGCCGTAGCGGATCGCCTGACCGCCGGGCTGGACGAGGTAGAGATATTTCGTCTGTGTATCGATCACGATGGAGCCCGGCTTTTGCCGGCCATCGAAAGCGACGACCTGACGCTCATAGCGCGGATCGGGCGTGCGCTCGATCGCTGCGGTCTGCATCTCAGGCCCCGGCTGTGACGGTAGTGCCGCAAGCCGAGTCCGCACCGGCGCGGCGTAAGGATCGACATCCAGCACACGATCGCCGGAAGAGAGCGGACGCGGGATCGGCTGACCACCATAGCCGTAGGATGCGGGGTGACGCGGCAACACGCCGTCATCCGCGAGACCGGGCCGCGAGGGGCGTGGCGGCGTGCCGTTTCCTGTCACCAGAAATTCGATGAATCCGCCGCCATATCGGCCGGGAACCGTCTGGGCCTGCGCGGCTCCTCCTGTCGCAGTTGCCGCCAGACAAGCGATAGCGACGCACAACTCCATACGCTTCAACACGCGACACTCCCGACCGTGACGATACCGATCGGAAGCTGGCCGTGGACACCGAGCATCGCGTGAAAAAACGTGGTGAATCGTTCAGTTTGCCTCGTCTCGAATGTCCCGTTGCAAGAACAGCATGAATCGCCGGTAAAAAACTTGCCCGCACTTCGGGGTGTTGAAGAAATGGCAACCACTTTGGCGGATGGTGGTTCGAGGCCTCCTGTGTCGGAAATCGCATCGCTTCCCAAGGCGACGACGATGGAGGCACGCGCCTCTCGTCATACTGCCCAGTCACTCCTGCCGGCTGATCATCCCCGATGAACATGAAGCGCTACCGCATCGAAGACAGCCTCGGTTTGGCAAGCGTGCGGCCGGTCGCAGAGGCTCCGCTCGGAAGCCAGCGGTCCGCCAGCGATGAAGTGAAACTCGACGAAATTCTCTCTGCCATTCAGGATCTTCGTCGCGTTACCCAGACGAGCACTGTGGAAACCGTCGAGGCGTGCCGCAAGGAGCTCAACGAGGCGTTCACCATGCGCTCCGAGCTCGACGTGATGAAGAACGCGATCACTCGCACCAAGCAGGAGATCGCAACGCTCTACCACTCGGAGAATACCGGGAAGGGGATGAAGCGGGTCGCCGGCGAACTCGATGCGGTGGTGGAATCCACCGAACGGGCAACAAGCTCGATCCTCGGAGCCCTCGAAGAGATCGAGACCAATGCCGGTGCGCTGCGCGCCATGCGGGTCGCTGCAGGCCGCGACAATATCGATACGATCCTCGAGCGTGTGGTCGTAGCCTACGAAGCCTGCAACTTCCAGGACCTGACCGGCCAGCGTATCAGCAAGATCGTCGGTGTGCTGAAGTTCATCGAAGAGCATCTGGACCGCATGATCGAGGCTTGGGGCGGCCTGGATTCGTTCAGCGAGATCCTGGGCGTGCTACCGCAGGCTCCCAGTATCGACGACGAAAGCTCGCTCCTCAACGGACCGAAGCTCGACAGCGATCCGGGCCATGTCGACCAGGGCGATATCGACGCGCTGTTCGATTGAGATCGCATCCACCGGATCGCGTGGGGCCTGAATGGGTCCAGCCACGAATCCGACGACATCAGTCAGGACGTATGCTGCGACCTGGCGGGCAAGCTCGCAGCTTCAAGGGCGAGGCGAGCTTCACCACTTGGCCATACGGTATCGTCGTCAACGCCTGCCGTGATCATCACCGGCGATGAGCCGCACTGTCTCGCTTGAAGGGTCTCGCGGTTCTCGTCGGTCTGGCGGCTCCCCCAGACGGGCGTGATCTGTTCCATCGCTGCTGGCTTGCAAGCGAACTCTCCCGGCTCGCTCCGCCCTTGCGCGAGACATCGTGCTTTCTGCGCGGGGGCTCGAGGCACCGTGACGACGACGCGAGTTCAACGGACGATTTCCCCGGCCTCGGCCGCGTTCCAGGATTAGCCCCCTTCCGACGCGCGCTATCGCGCCGAGACTTCGGCGTCGAAGGTCAAGCTCGCGCGCAGGACACATAGGCTGGCTCTGTCGGCTGGATTATGCGAGAGGCCCGCCCATGAACATCGACGGCAAATCGTTCCGCACCATCCTCCCGGCCGACGACGGCGCATCCGTCGAGGTCATCGACCAGACACGGCTGCCTTTCGCCTTCGAGTTGAAGCGCCTCGCCAGCCTGGACGATGCAGCGGTCGCCATCCGCACCATGATCGTACGGGGCGCTCCGCTCATCGGTGTCACGGCGGCTTACGGTCTGGCGCTCGGCCTTCGCGAGGAGGCTTCGGATGAGGCGATCGAACGCGCGGTCGAGATGCTCGCCGCGACGCGTCCCACCGCGATCAACCTGCGCTGGGCGCTCGATCGTGTCGCCGCCAAGCTGCGCGAGGTCGAATTCTCGGAGCGTGCCACCTTCGCTTTCGCCGAAGCCGGGCGCATCGCCGAGGAAGACGTGGAGAGCTGCCACGCCATCGGCCGTCACGGCGCCGCGATCCTGGCCGATCTCCACCAGGCCAAGGGGCGACGCATCGACGTGCTGACCCATTGCAATGCCGGCTGGCTCGCCACGGTCGATTGGGGCACTGCGCTCGCGCCGATCTACGTGGCGCACGAGACCGGCATTCCAGTCCATGTCTACGTGGACGAGACCCGGCCGCGGAACCAGGGCGCGGCCCTCACCGCCTTCGAGCTCAACGCCCACGGCGTGCCCCACACCGTTATCGCTGACAATGCCGGCGGCCACCTGATGCAGCATGGCAAGGTCGATGTCTGCATCGTCGGCTCGGACCGGACGACCGCCTCCGGCGATGTGTGCAACAAGATCGGTACCTACCTGAAGGCCCTCGCGGCTTCCGACAACCGCGTGCCGTTCTATGCCGCTCTCCCCTTCTCGACCATCGACTGGACGCTCGACGACGGTGTGGCGCAGATTCCTATCGAGGAGCGCGACGGGCGCGAGGTCTCGCACCTGACCGGACGGCTCGCAGATGGCGGCCTCGCCACAATCGAGGTCGTCTCGCCGGGGAGCCCGGTGGCGAACCCCGCCTTCGACGTGACGCCGGCGCGGCTCGTGACGGGAATCATCACCGAGCGTGGCGTCGCGAGTGCCGATGCCGAAGGGCTGCTGTCGCTGTATCCGGAGCGGCGGGCGGCGGCATAGGATCCCTACTCGGACGCGGGATCGAATCCCGGTCTCGGTCCGACCCCGAGCAGCCTATCGCTCCGGATCAGGCGATCGTGAGCGATCTCACGCGGTCGGCTCCCACTGGATGAAAACCGATCCGGTGAACTCGAACACCTTCGTCCCGTGTTGGTTCACGGCGGTGTTGTGGTGGGTGGCGAGACCCCATCCCGGTCGCGTTGCGGTTCGGCGCGCGGCGGTGAGGGTGCAGGAATAGCGCAGAGTGTCGCCGGCATAGACCGGGGCCAACCAGCGCATGTCTCGAAACCCCGGTGAGGGACCGAGTTGCGGCACGGGGCCCGAGCGCTCCGTGTGGGCGATGTCGCGCGCGCGGGTGATGTGCAGGCGCTTCATCCAGACGGCCGCGGTGTGCCAACCCGAAGCGCACAGGGCACCGAAATGGGTCTCGCGCGCCAAGCCGGGATCGAGGTGGAAGGCCTGCGGATCGTAGGCCCTGGCGAAGGCCACGATGGCCTCGGACGTGAATACGTGCCCGCCGAGATCGCGCGTTGTCCCGATGGGCGCACTGCCGAGAAAATTGATCCGCTCCGCGTCGGTCCCCTCCACCAAACGGGCAGGCTCGGCCAGGCTCACGGAGCGCGGTGGCAGCGGTGTCGCGTCCCTGCGGGCGAACATCACGGAGAAGGCCTGAGTCATCACCGTCTCGTCGCGGCCGTTGAGCATGGTCATGCCAAAGCGCACGAAGCCACGATCCGGTTTCGAGTTCGAGACCCGGCAACTCTCGACGGTGACGGCGATGCGCAGGGCATCATTCGGCAGCACCGGCCGCAGCCAGCGCAGTTGAAGGATGCCGGGCGAGCCCATGGAAGTGGCGCCGCGGAAGACGTGCTTCTGCAGGAGCCGCATACCGAAACCGGCGCTCTGCCAGCCCGAGCCGATGAGATGGCCGACGAAAGTCGCCTCCGCTGCCGCCTCGTCGAGGTGGAACGGCTGTGGATCGAACTCGGCGGCAAATGCGACGATCTCATCGCGGGTCACTGTAAGCGGCCCGCCCTCGATGACGGCGCCGGGGGTGAAGTCCTCGAAGGCGATGCCGGGCATGCGCGCTCTCAATTGGCGAAGCGGAAGTGCAGCACGTCGCCGTCCTGCACCACGTATTCCTTGCCCTCCAGCCGGAACTTGCCCGCCTCCTTCGCGCCGCTCTCGCCCTTGAGGGCGGTATAATCGGCAAAGGCGATGGTCTCGGCGCGGATGAAGCCCTTCTCGAAATCCGTATGGATCACGCCGGCGGCGGCGGGCGCGCGGGTGCCCTTCTCGATGGTCCAGGCGCGCGCCTCCTTCGGACCCACGGTAAAGTAGGTGATGAGACCGAGGAGTTCGTAGCCGGCACGGATGACACGGTTCAGACCTGGCTCGGCGAGCCCCACCGCTTCGAGGAAATCGGCCTGATCGTCGAGCGGCATCACCGCGATCTCGCTCTCGATCTTGGCCGAAACCACCACGGCGCGGGCGCCCTCGGTCTTGGCCTGGGCGATGACTGCCTCCGAATAGGCGTTACCCTTGTCGGCATCCGCCTCGTCCACGTTGCAGACGTAGAGGACGGGCTTGGCTGTCATCAGACCGAGGGTCTGGAACAGCTTCTCTTCCTCCGGCTTGCGGCTGACCAAGCGCGCGGGCTTGCCCTCGCGCAGGAGCGGCAGCGCCCGCTGGACGAGATCGAGCATCTCCTTGGCTTCCTTGTCGGCGCCCTTGGCCTTCTTCTCCAGAGCGAAGAGGCGCTTCTCGAGGCTGTCGAGATCGGCGAGCATCAGTTCGGTCTCGATCGTCTCGATGTCCGCCTTGGGATCGACTTTGCCCTCCACATGGGTGACGTCACCGTCGGTGAAGCAGCGCACGACGTGGGCGATGGCGTCCACCTCGCGAATGTTGGCGAGGAACTGGTTGCCGAGCCCCTCCCCCTTCGAAGCGCCACGGACCAGGCCGGCGATGTCGACGAAGGTGAGCCGGGTCGGGATGATCTCCTTCGAGGCGGCGATCTTCGCCAGGTCGTCGAGGCGCGGATCCGGCACCGCCACCTCGCCGACATTCGGCTCGATCGTGCAGAACGGATAGTTTGCCGCCTGCGCCGCCGCGGTCTGCGTCAGCGCGTTGAAGAGGGTTGACTTGCCGACGTTCGGCAGGCCGACGATGCCGCATTTGAAGCCCATAATATTCCTCAAGAGTTCGCGAGGATCGATTCCGGTAAGGCCCGAAACGGATTCACGATCGCCGTTCTTTCGACCTCGCGGCCGTATTGATAGTCTTCCGACAGGAGGAAGCGGCATCCAGCCCGGATCGTGGAACCGAGTATGACGCAGTCCCTCCACTGAAACCGGGTCTGCCGCCGCAATGACTAGGCATCGCCGACCCGTGCGAGACCGGTCGCGCCTTCCGACCATTCTTCCAGTGCCAGCGTCTCCTGCCGCGTATCCTGCGGATCGATCCAGAGACGACCGCACAGGATGACGGCATGCAACTCACCGAGAACCTGCAGGCTCACCACGATCAGGCCGCGATCCGCCAGAACCTCAAGCCAGTGTCGCGCCATCCCCTTCTTCTCGGGGAAGCGGTCGTCGCGGTCATACAGGAATACGTTGGTATCGACGAACACTCGGCCCGCGAGAGGGACGGCGTCACTCCGCATCGTAGATCTGATCGCGTGTCGGCGCTCGTCCGTTCTCGTCGAGGAGATGGAGTGGCGGCCCCGCAAGGAAGCGTTCCAGGGCCTGACTTTGGAAAAACGACCGGGCGACGCGCTGTTCCACCGTCTCGGCGATGAACTTCGACGGGCGCTCGCCGTCACGCGCAGCGGCGATGCGCGCACGTTGCAGGAGGCTCTCATCCATCGTCACCGTGACGTTCCTCACCCCCTTGTCTCCCGACACGCCGAAGCCGAGTCTCGATATCGTGTCCTCGTGTTTTCGTGTCAATCACGGGCATTGACCTGCCTGACGTCGTCCCAGCCGCGGCCCGCCATGGCGAGGTGGACCTTGTTCTGGAAGCTCGCATCCTCGCCCGCCGCCAGCAGCGCGGCGTGGTCCGCGACGGCACGGCAGAGATCCTCGACCCATGCTCGCTCACCCTTGCCGAAATCATTGAGGACATAGGCATGGACCAGAGCCTTGTCGCCGGGATGACCGATGCCGAGGCGGACGCGCCGGTAATCGTTGCCGCATTGCGCGGTGATCGAGCGCAGGCCGTTATGGCCGGCATTGCCACCTCCGATCTTCACCCGGAGCTTGGCCGGAGCGAGGTCCAGTTCGTCGTGGAGCACGATCACGTCGGAGAGCGCGATCTTGTAGAAGCGCTGCGCCTCCGAGACCGACCGGCCGGATTCGTTCATGAAGGTCTGCGGCTTCAGAAGCACGACGCGTTCGGTGCCGAGCGTTGCCTCGGTGATCTCTCCCTGGAACTTGCGCCGCCAAGGCCCCGCGCGATGGCCCCGAGCCATCTCGTCGAGGGCGAGAAAGCCGATGTTGTGGCGGTTACCCGCATAGCGGGCCCCCGGATTGCCGAGCCCGACGATCAGGCGCATGGCATCATCTCCCTGACGGATGACGAACGGGCGGCATCAAACAAAAAGGTGCCCCGACCTCGCGGTCGGAGCACCTGTGGACGAAGACGAGACCGGGGCGCGAAGCCCCCTGGCCTCAATCCTCCTTCTTGTCTTCTTCAGCCTCGGCGGCCTCTTCGGCCTCAGCCTCGGCCTTCTCCTCGGCGGCTTCCGTCGCCTGAGCCTCGGCGATCGCGGCCTCTTCGGCCTCGACCTCGGCACCGAGCACGGTCGGCGGCACGACGTTGGCGACGACGGCTTCGGCCTCGCCGGTGAAGCTGGTGTTGGCCGGAAGCGTCACGGCTTCGATATGGATCGAATCGCCGATCTCGAGACCGGTGAGATCGACCTCGACCGCGTCGGGGATCGCGTCGGCGGGCACTTCGAGGGAGAGCGTGTGCAGAACGACGTTGAGGGTGCCGCCATTCTTCTTGATGCCGGGGGCCTCATCCTCGTTGATGAAGTGTACGGGCACTTCGACGGTGAGGTTCTGGCCCGCGACGACACGCAGGAAATCAACGTGCAGGGGCACGCCCGTCACCGGATCCAGCTGGTAGTCGCGCGGAATGGCGCGGGTCTTCTTTCCACCGGCATTGATTTCGAACAGGGTGGTCTTGAAGCCACCGGCATAGATCAGTGTGCGGGTGCGAACGAGGTCGATGGCGATGGCCTGTGGAGCCTGACCGCCACCATAGATGACGGCGGGAACGTTGCCCTGGCGACGAACGGCCCGGGCGGCCCCCTTGCCGACCCGGTCGCGTGCCACGGCCTCAAGCGGCTTTGTTGCGCTCATGGCGTGATCCTTCAAATAGAAAAGCAAATAACCGCGAAACGCCAAAAGCCGCCCGAAACGGACGGCCCTCACCGATCCACGAAGCGCCCGTGCCTCCAAGGGTGTCTGGCGGGCGCGTGAGGTCCATACCCGCAAGAGGCGTGAAGTGCAACGCTCCGTACTCGCCATGCACGGCGACCGACCTCTTAGCGAATGCAACGCATCTCTTGAACGCTTCACTCATCATTCGCGTCATTGGCTGGCGCTTCGGCCGACCTCCAAGGGATTTGTTCACCTGCCAAGACAAGGATGGCTCGCCATATGGCGAGGTGACCGAGAATGACGCAGCCGATCCTCTGGGCGTTGGGAGTGACATCCGCCGCGGTCACCGTCGGCATGAGTCTGGTGACACGGTTCGAGAACGGTCCCCGCCCTCATGATCGTGGCGGAATGGCCCTCAACATCGACAGTGCGAGCCTTGGCGGGACCAACCCGACACGCTTTGCGCCGAACGCCGTGACCCTGTCGGCCGATTCGCGCGGACATTTTTCCATCGACGTCGACGTGGCCGGCCGCTCTCTGAAAATGCTGGTCGATACGGGAGCCAGCATCTGCGCCTTCAGCTACGAGGATGCGCAACGACTCGGATTACGAGTCTACGAGCAGGACTTCACTCGCCGCATCGAGACGGCCAACGGCTCCGTCGCGGGCGCCAACGTGCGGATTCCGGTGATACGCGTCGGGACGATCAGCATCCGTGATGTGGAGGCCGTGGTCCTGCCGAGGGGGCGCCTAGGCACGAGCCTCCTGGGCATGTCGTTCCTGCGGCGCCTCAACGATTTCAAGATGTCGGACGGCCGGTTGATGATGCGCGGCTGAGGGCGTCCCGCGCCATTGCCACATCGCCGACGGATATGTCGGTGAGATCCGGGATCGCGCGTTTCCCGAGATGCGCGGGTCGGCCTTTCCCCGCTGAGTCCATTCCGGTATGGCGCTTGCTGAATGTCGCCTGCAGGACATCACCTGCAGAGCGTGATTGACTGACGAGAATTCAAAGGGCCCGCGATGTTTCCAAAGCCGCATGCTTCGCTCACGCCCAATACGTTCGAGTTCGAGCAGTTTCCTCTGGTGAAGCCCACCGGCTTCCGTGAATACGACGCCCGCTGGCTGTTTCCGCAGGAAATCAATCTCATGGGCGTCCAGGCCCTCGGCATGGGCATAGGTACGCTGGTTCACGAGATGGGTGTTCGCCCCGACATCGTCACCGGGCACGATTTCCGCGGGTACTCTTCCTCGATCAAGCTGGCGCTGATCGCCGGCATGCAGGCCGCGGGCCTGCGTGTGAAGGATGTCGGCCTCGCCCTCTCGCCGATGGCTTATTTCGGGCAGTTCGCCCTCGATTGCCCCTGCGTCGCGATGGTCACCGCTTCGCACAACGACAATGGCTGGACCGGCGTGAAGATGGGCGCCAACCGCCCGATGACCTTCGGCCCCGAGGAGATGGGACGCCTCAAGGAGATCGTACTCGGCGGCACCTACACGTACCGCGATGGGGGTGCCTACGAATTCGTCGAAGGCTTTGCCGAGACCTACCTCGCCGACCTCAAGAGCCGGGCAAAACCGATCACCCGCAAGCTCAAGGTGGTGGCGGCCTGCGGCAACGGGACGGCCGGAGCTTTCGCGCCGAGGCTCCTCGAAGCGCTCGGCGTCGAAGTCATCCCTCTCGATGTGACGCCCGACTACACCTTTCCGCGTTACAACCCGAACCCCGAGGACATGGAAATGCTCCATGCCATCGCGGCCAAGGTGAAAGAGACCGGTGCCGATGTCGGCCTCGGTTTCGATGGTGACGGCGACCGCTGCGGCGTCGTTGATGACGAGGGCGAGGAGATCTTCGCCGACAAGATCGGCGTGATGCTGGCCCGCGACCTGTCGAAGCTTCATCCCGGAGCGACCTTCGTCGTCGACGTGAAATCGACCGGCCTCTACAACACCGACCCGGAATTGCAGGCTCAGGCGGTCAAGACGGATTACTGGAAGACCGGCCATTCCTACATCAAGCGGCGCGTCAACGAACTCGGTGCCCTCGCAGGCTTCGAGAAGTCCGGGCACTTCTTCTTCAACGAGCCGATCGGCCGCGGCTACGACGATGGTCTCCTCACCGGCATCGCTGTGATCGAAATGCTCGATCGCAACCCCGATAAGTCCATGGCCGATCTCTACCGTGCATTGCCCAAGACCTGGGGGTCGCCGACCATGTCGCCGCATTGCGATGACGAGGTGAAGTACGGCATCGTCGAGAAGGTGACCGCGCGCTTCCAGGCCATGCAGGCGGCGGGCGAACCCATCGCCGGAGCCAAGATCACCGATCTCGTCACGGTGAACGGCGTGCGGGTCGCCACGGAAGATGGGACCTGGGGCCTCGTGCGCGCATCGTCCAACAAGCCGGAGCTGGTGGTCGTGATCGAGAGCCCCGTGTCGGAGGAGCGGTTGCACGCCATGTTCAAGGCGGTGGACGGCGTCCTGCGCGAAAGCCCGGAAGTCGGCGCCTACAACCAGACCATCTGACACGTCTCCGGTCGGTCGGTTCCTACGCCGGCCGCCGAGACCGCGCGGCACTGCCACGCTCCGACAACGAGAAAGGCCACCGTCATGGCGACGGTGGCCTTTCTCGTTCCGAAACCTCGGTCTATCTCGGGCCGCTTCCCGCTGTTGCGAGAGTGCGTCGGCTATCGGCTTGGCCGCTGACATCACCGAAGTACTTCGTCGCGTCGCCGAGCTGCATCGATGGCATGCAATTGGGGGTGCACGAATAAGATTCGCGGTCGAGACCCCGCTGTACGGTAACGATCGCTCCTTGTGCAGCCTGGACGCTGATGGTCGATTCCGCCAGCATTCCGCCGGATGCGTCGAGGGCGATAAGGTTGGTGGAGCCGAAGCTCTTCCCCGTCAGGATGACGATGCCGTTCTTCTGAAGAGCGACATCGGCCACGAGAGGATTTCCTACGATGACCGTCTGCGTCCGCTCGGGCAGACGGATGACCTTTGCGTTGTCGACATTCACCGCCACGATGGCCGGTGCGGTCTCAGCGAACGCGGATGATGCGCCGAGAACGAAGCAGAGCGAAACCCCGATCGACCGGGCGAGTCGCTTCCATGGCGTGATTGTCGGCATCGACCTGTGGCCCATGGCTAAGGTTGCTTTCGGCTGCGACGGGAATGTCTCGCTGCAATCGCCAGCGCCCATCCGATCGGCTTATTGCTTCGTCATCATAAGTCTTAGCGCCAATTTGGTAAATGAAAGCCTAACGTTATGGCGTCGTGTTCTTGAACGCACCGCAAGCTTCCATGTAAAAAGACAATGCCTCGAACGCGCAGCAGGCTGCTGATTGTTCGGCCGTGCAGCATCAGGGCAATTGCTCATCGACCCGAAATGATGAGCGTCCTTAAAGACTATCGGGTGCATTTAACATTTTTTTACCACGCGGAAATCGTGAACGGCACGGGCTCGTTTCGGATACCGGCTTAACCCAATCGCAAGAGGAAGCAGGGCATCTTCCTTCTTGTCGCCGATCGAAACACAACGATCTTCGACGGCACCTTCGCAAGACGAACAATCAGGAAATACAGTCATGACCAGCATCTTCAAGCGCTTTGCTTCCGACGAGTCCGGCGCTACCGCTATCGAATACGGCCTCATCGCGTCGCTCATCGCCGTCGCCGTCATCACCGTCCTCACCAGCATCGGCGGCAACCTCAACACCACCCTGACCAAGGTCGCGACCAACCTCGGCAAGTAAGACCATCTGAACTGTTCCTCTCGGGATCGTTCCTCGCGTCTTGTGCCACCGGTCGACCACGCCCGTTCTGCGTGGTTCGAATACCTCGCCGGACGATCCGCCGATCGTCCGGCAGAGCCATCGACCTTTAGCGGCTTCGTCCGGCGATGCGGCCTTGCAGTGGCGAGGAAGGATCTCCGCCACGCCCTGACAGCCTCACGGCCGGTTCTTTCGAGAGCTTGGCGGCGAGGCGCTTTCGCATGTCGATGGATCGACCTCCGATCGCGACGAACCTGAGTTCTGACCTGAGCCCGAGGTTGCCCTGATGGCGAGCGTCACGCTTCTGATCGTATTTCCGTTCCTGATGGCCTACGCGGCTGCCCGGGATGTTCTTACGATGCTGATCCCGAATACGGTGTCCTTGCTGCTCCTGCTCGGCTTCGCGGTCTTCGCCGCCTCCACGGGCCTGTGGGGCTGGGATCTGGCCAGCCATCTCGGAGCCGGTGCGGCGACGCTGGCTGTGACCTTCACTCTGTTCGCCTTCGGGATCATCGGCGGTGGAGATGCCAAGCTCGCTGCGGCCACGGCGATCTGGATAGGGTTCGACCATCTGGCGGATTATCTCGTGGTCGCTTCGATTGCCGGGGGGGCTCTCACCTTGGCGATTCTCGTCGCGCGCTCTCATCCCCTCCCTTCCGCACTCGGCCGATTCCCGTTCGCTCTGCACCTCCACGATGCGAAGACCGGCGTGCCCTACGGTGTGGCCTTGTCTCTCGGCGCGCTGATCGTCATTCCGGAAACGATGACCTGGGCGCGGATGATGGCGTCCTGAGACCGACGCAGGCAGAGTGTCGAAGCTCTCTCCTATTCAGGCGCAGATCGCCGCAGGGTTTCTCCGCGATATCGCCGCTCCACGCAAAGCAGGCCACCATCATAAAGGTTAGTCTTCGTTAACCGTAATTTGAGGAATCCCGAACGAAGGTGATCGACGACGGCAACCGGCCGTTCTGTCAGGTTCGATCT
Source organism: Methylobacterium marchantiae (assembly GCF_042679825.1). Taxonomy (NCBI): domain Bacteria; kingdom Pseudomonadati; phylum Pseudomonadota; class Alphaproteobacteria; order Hyphomicrobiales; family Methylobacteriaceae; genus Methylobacterium; species Methylobacterium marchantiae. The sequence continues at coordinate 185,307 of NZ_JBHTND010000003.1, forward strand.
CGGCGATGAAACCAGCCCGTCTTGCCGTCCTCGCCATCGCACTCACGACCGGCGTCGGCGCCGCTTTCCTGATGAGCGGCAGCGACACCCCTCCTCCGGCCCCGACGGTAGCCGAGGCACCGCCCCCCCAGGTTCCAGTCTCGGACGTCCTCGTCGCGGCCGCCGATCTCCCGATGGGGCAGAACATTCAGGCTGCCGATCTGCGCTGGCAGCCTTGGCCCGATCAGGCCATCACCGTCGGCTACATCACGCGTGCGAACTCACCCAAGGGCATGGAGACCGTCATCGGCTCCATCGCCCGTACGGCCTTCCTCGCCGGCGAGCCGATCCGCCCGCAGAAGCTCGCCCGCTCGGATGGTGGGTTCATGGCGGCGATCCTCCCCTCGGGAATGCGTGCCGTCGCCATCGTGACCGATACGCGGGGGTCGAGTTCCGCCGGCGGTTTCATTCTTCCCAACGACCACGTCGACGTCATCCGCACCTACCGCGACGAGGATGCCTCGCGCTCCGGAGGCGGCGAGGTCCAGATTTCCGAGACCCTGCTGACGGACATCCGTGTCCTCGCGGTCGGTCAGATCGTTCAGGAAAGAAACGGGACCAATGTCGTCACCGGCGAGACAGCGACCCTCGCCCTGACGCCTGCCCAGGCCGAGATCGTGACGCTCGCGCAGAAGGTGGGGCAACTCTCCCTGTCTCTGCGCAGCCTCGTGGATGCCGGCAAGACCACGGACATCACTCCCGACGCGCAGCAAGAATCCGCCCTGACGGTGGTGCGGTTCGGCGTCGCCAAACAACAATCGCGTCGCTGAGACGCCCGCTCACGCGATGATGAAGGATTCGTCGATGACCACGAGACACCGGGTCCGCGCGGGCAACCTGTCCGTGCTCGCGGGCCTAGCCGGCCTGATGCTTGCCGCCCTTCCGGCTATCGCCGCGCCGCGGGAGGGTTTCACCGCCGCCCCCATCGTCGAAGTCGGCGCCGGCGAGTCGGGTACGTCGCGCCGCATCGAACTGACGACGGGACGATCGTTGGTGATCGACCTGCCGCGCGACGCCAAGGAGGTCTTCGTGGCCAACCCGAAGGTCGCCAATGCCGTCGTGCGCTCGACCCGAAAGGTCTTCGTCATCGGCATGGAGGACGGTGCCACCTCGATCTTCATCATGGATGCCGAGGGACGCCAGATCACGGCTCTCGACGTGACGGTGGCTCGTGACCTCAAGCTCGGTACGTTGCGGCAGATCCTCCTCCAGAGCATCGCAGGCGGCCGTTTCGACATCCGCACCGCGGGCGATTCCCTGATCCTGTCCGGCAGCGTGAACTCCGCCTCCGAAGCGGCCCAAGCCATGGACATCGCGAACGCGTTCGTCGGGCAAACCGGAGGCGGCGGTAGCAGCGGCGGTGCCGGCGCGCCGGGTGCGAAGGGCGCCGTGATCAACAACATCACCATCCGGGGCAAAGATCAGGTGATGCTGCGCGTCACCGTGGTCGAGGTCGCCCGAACCGTCCTGAAGCAGTTCGGCGTGAACCTGCAGGGTGGCTGGTCCGGGCTGGACGTCATCAGGAATACCACGCCCTTCGGACTCAACGGCGGACAGTTCCCGGACGGCAATCGCATCGAGGCGACGATCAAGGGAACCGGCGGTGCCAGCCTGACCGCGACCCTCCGGGCCTTCGAGCAGGCGGGTGTCTCGCGCATCCTCGCCGAGCCGACGCTCACCGCGATCTCAGGTGAATCCGCGAAATTCACAGCCGGCGGCGAGCTTCCCGTTCCCGCATCGCAGAACTGCACCGGCGGCGTCTGCACCATCGGTATCTCGTTCAAGACCTACGGCGTCAGCCTGAACTTCACGCCCGTGGTGATGGCTGAGAACCGCATTTCCGTGCGCGTGGCGACGGAGGTGTCGGAGATCGATCAGGCCAATTCGTTCACCTTCGTTCAGGGCAATTCCACCGTTGCGGTTCCCGGCTTCACCCTGCGGAAATCCGAGACGACCGTCGAGCTCGCCTCCGGCGGCACCATGATGACCGCAGGCCTGATCCAGCAGCGCAACAAGGCCGCCGTCAGCGGACTGCCCGGCCTCATCAACCTGCCGATCCTCGGTGCCCTGTTCCGTTCGCGCGACTACCAGCGGCAGGAGACCGAACTCATGATCATGGTCACCCCCTACATCGCCAAGGCGATGGAGGCGAAGCAGGTGGCACGGCCGGACGATGGCTTCATCGACGCCCAGGATGCGCAGGGCATCCTGCTCGGACGCCTGAACCGTGTCTACGGAGCGACGGGCACGGCTCCCCTTGGCGCGAATTACCGCGGCCATGTCGGCTTCATCACGGACTGACGCGGCAGCGACATTCCCCAACGACGCGGCCCCGGCATCATCAGGATCCGACCACATGTCTCTTCCCTCGTTCCGCTCTCCGATCGCGCTTCTCGCCGTTGCCGCCGTGGCCTCCGCCCTCGGTGCCTGCCGGGCCGACCGCGCCGAGACCACCGGCTCGCTCTATCCCATGGATTACCGGGCTCGCCACCCGATCGTGCTCGCCGACAATACCCGATCTCTCGATGTCTTCGTCATCGGAACCGGCCATATCGATCCGCGCCAGGCCGCCGACATCGAGGCTTTCCTGCTCGAATTCCGCCGCTATGGGCGAGGCACCATCATCCTCGATATCCCGCGCGGCGTCTCGCCGGCGATCGGGGCGGCCGTCGAGAGGACGGGTGCCACGATCCGCAGGCTCGGCGCCGAGAACGGTGTCACCGGACGACAGATGGTCGTGTCCGCCTATGCGGTGGCCGATCCCTCCCTCGCATCGCCCCTGCGCCTCAGCTTCCAGCGCATGGAAGCGAAAGTCGGCAGCCAGTGTGGCGTGTGGCCCCAGGACCTCGGAGTCGGCAATCCGGCGTTCAACGGGCGCAACGAGACCCACTGGAACCTCGGATGCGCGACGCAGTCCAACGTCGCGAGCCAGGTGGCCGACCCGATCGACCTCATCCGCGGCAGGCCGGAGGGACGCATCGACTCGATCCGGCGTACCGGCGACATCAACAAACTGCGCGAGGGCAAGGATCCGTCAACCATATGGCGTCAGGATGGAAAGACGTCGGTGAAGTCGGCCATCGACAACTGATCGGCGCTTCCTCCTCGTCGTTCCCCAGAACTTCGGCCTTCGTTTTCACCTAAAAGACCGGAACCCGCCCCATGCCGGACTTCAACGAGTCACTCGAGCGCATCATCGCTCCTGTGCCGCGGATCACGATACAGGCCTTCTGCGAGACGACCGAGACGGCTGCGATGATCGAGGCGGCCGGCAGCGACAGACGGCTGCAGAAGGCTCAGATCAAGATCCAGATGGGAGGGGGGCCCGCTGCAGTCGAAGCCTTCCGCCACGCGCCCACCCCGAACGTCGTGATCATCGAGACACACGGTACGAAGTCTCGTCCGCTGGAGAGTCTCGATTCCCTGGCCGAGGTCTGCGACGAGGGAACGAAGGTCGTCGTCATCGGCCACGTCAACGACGTTCAGCTCTATCGCCAGTTCATCCAGCGGGGCGTGAGCGAATACCTCATGGCGCCTGTGGATCCCATTGTCCTGATCCAGGCCGTGTCCGATCTGTTCTCGGCACCCGGCGCCCGGCCGGTTGGCCGCACGATCGCGGTGGTCGGTGCCAAGGGCGGCGTCGGCGCATCCACGATCGCCCACAACCTGGCCTGGACCGTGGCGCGCGAACACGCGGTGGCAACGGTCATCGCCGACCTCGACATCGCCTTCGGCTCGGCGAGCCTCAACTTCAATCAGGATCCGCCTCAGGGGATCGCGGAAGCGGTCTTCGCGCCGGAGCGCCTCGATTCCAATCTCCTCGACCGCCTGCTCTCGAAATGCAGCGACAACCTTTCGCTCCTTTCAGCACCGGCCACCCTCGACCGAACGACGGACCTGACCGAGCCGTCCTTCGACAATCTCGTCGACCTGTTGCGCGCGGCCGTGCCCTGCGTGGTTCTCGATGTTCCGCATACCTGGTCGGCCTGGACCCGGCGTCTGCTGATCTCCTCGGACGAGATCATCATCGTCGCACAGCCGGAACTCGCCTCCCTGCGCAACCTCAAGAACCTGCTGACCCTGCTGCAGCAGAACCGGCCCAATGACAGCAAGCCGCGCATCGTCCTCAACGGCGTCGGCGTCCCCAAGCGGCCCGAGATCTCGCCGGGCGAGTTCGCCAAGGCGCTCGACTCGACATTGACGGCGACGATCCCGTTCGATCCGGTCCTGTTCGGCACCGCGGCGAATAACGGGCAGATGCTGGCCGAGGTCCAGGCGAACGCGAAGGCATCGGAGGTGTTCTCGGATCTCGCCGGCCGCATGATCGGCCGCCCCGAGGTCCGCCGCGCCCGCGGGAACCTGTTCGAGCCCATCCTGTCGAGACTATCACGGCGCAAGGCGTCCTGATGCTCTCGAGCCCCAAGGAGCCCTGTCATGTTCGGTAGGAGGAGCGGCGCCTCGGCGGTCGAAGCGACCCCATCTGCATTGCCTGCGCCCAAGGCCCAGGTCGCGATTCCCGCCTACGACGACAATGCGGGGGAGTCGAAGACCAGGCGGGTGGAGCGGCCTGTACCGGCCAAGGAGAACGTGAAGTCGGAGGACTATTTCCGCACAAAGAGCATGATCTTCGGTGCGCTGATCGAAGCCATCGATCTGGCTCAGCTCTCGCGTCTCGACGCGGAATCGGCGCGTGAGGAAATCCGCGACATCGTCTCGGAGATCATCGGGCTCAAGAACATCGTCCTCTCCATCGCCGAGCAGGAAGAACTCCTCGACGACATCTGTAACGATGTCCTCGGATACGGACCGCTCGAGCCACTACTGGCGCGTGACGACATCGCCGACATCATGGTCAACGGGGCCAACCGAGCCTTCATCGAGGTCGGCGGCAAGATCCAGCTGACCAACGTCCGCTTCCGCGACAACCAGCAGCTGATGAATATCTGTCAGCGAATCGTCAGCCAGGTCGGCCGCCGCGTCGACGAATCCTCGCCGATCTGCGACGCGCGCCTTCCTGATGGCTCCCGCGTCAACATCATCGCGCCGCCCCTGGCCATCGATGGCCCGGTGCTCACCATCCGTAAGTTCAAGAAGGACAAGCTCACCCTCGACCAGCTCGTGACCTTCGGCGCGATCTCGCCCGAAGGCGCGAAGATCCTCCAGATCATAGGGCGCGTCCGCTGCAACGTCGTCATCTCCGGCGGCACGGGCTCGGGCAAGACCACGCTGCTGAATTGCCTGACGCGCTACATCGACGAGGATGAGCGCATCATCACCTGTGAGGATGCGGCCGAACTCCAGCTCCAGCAATCCCACGTCGTGCGCCTCGAAACTCGACCGCCGAACATGGAAGGGTCGGGCCAGGTCACGATGCGCGACCTCGTGAAGAATTGTCTGCGCATGCGGCCGGAGCGGATCATCGTCGGCGAGGTTCGCGGGCCGGAGGCATTCGATCTGCTGCAGGCGATGAATACCGGCCATGACGGCTCGATGGGCACGCTCCACGCCAACTCGCCGCGCGAGGCGCTCGCCCGTATCGAGTCGATGATCACAATGGGCGGCTTCAGCCTGCCCTCGCGGACCCTGCGCGAGATGATCGTCGGGTCGATCGACGTCATCGTCCAGGCCACCCGCCTGCGCGACGGCTCACGCCGCATCACCCACATCACCGAGGTGATGGGCCTCGAAGGCGACGTCGTCATCACGCAGGATCTCTTCGTCTACGACGTGCTCGGAGAGGATGCGAACGGGAAGCTCATCGGGCGCCATCGTTCCACCGGCATCGGCCGCCCCCGCTTCTGGGAGCGCGCGCGCTATTACGGCGAGGAGAAAGCCCTGGCGGCCGCCCTCGACGCGTCCTCAGACGGCGCCGGCCTGTCATGAACTCGGCTCAGATGCCCCTCGCCGTCGGGCTCGCGACCGTCGCCGCCGGTGCGATCGCCTACGTGGTGCTGACGCCGCTCCTGTCGGGCGAGAACCGCGCGGCGAAGCGGCGGCAATCCGTGAGCATGGTGACGGCCCCCGGAAACCGTGCCACCACGGTCAACCGCCGAGAACAGGTGGCGAAGAGTCTGAAGGAGATCGAGGCCAAGCGCGACGGCACGAAGGTCACTCTGGAACTGAAGATCGCCCGCGCAGGCCTGACCTGGACGAAACAAAAATTCTACATCGTGTCCGCGGTCATGGCGGTCGTCTTCGCGTTGGCGATCTTCATCGTCACCTCGAACAAGCTAGCGACCATGGGCGCCCTTTTCGCCGGTGGGTTCGGCTTGCCTCTGTGGATGCTTACCTTCCTGCGCAAACGGCGTATCAACGCTTTCATCACCGAGTTGCCGACGGCCATCGACATCATCACCCGCGGCGTTCGCGCCGGCATCCCTGTGGGTGATTGCTTCCGCATCATCTCGCGAGAGTCAGAGGAACCGATCCGAAGCGAGTTCCGCCAGGTCGTCGAGTCCCAAACTCTCGGCCTCTCCCTCGGCGACGCTATGGTGAAGATGTACGAGCGCGTACCCGTCGCCGACGTCAACTTCTTCGCCATCGTGATCGGCATCCAGGGCCGGTCCGGCGGCAATCTGTCGGAAGCCCTTAGCAACCTGTCCCGCGTCTTGCGCGAGCGCAAGAAGATGGCGGGGAAGATCCAGGCCATGAGCATGGAGGCCAAGGCGTCCGGCGGAATCATCGCGGCCCTGCCGTTCATCGTGGCGGTCCTGACCTACCTCTCCAGCCCGGACTACATCTCGCTCCTCTGGACGACGGACACGGGCAAGATGGCCCTCGTCGGATCGGCCATCTGGATGTCGATCGGGATCTTCACCATGAAGAAGATGATCAGCTTCGAGGTCTGACCGCCCATGTTATCCGCCATCGGCGAAAAGCTCATCGATCCGCGCTTCATCGGAATGGTCCTCGCCGGGGTCGCCGCCGCCGCGACGGCCTTCGCCCTGCTCCAGCCCATCCTGGAGCCCGACAAGCTCAACAAGCGCATGAAGTTGATCGGCGACGAGCGCGAGGAACTGCGTCGGCGCGAACGTGACCGGCTCAACAACAAGACGACACTGCGCGTGGCGCCGAAGGCGTACATGAAGCGCATCGTGGATCAGTTCAATCTCAGCCGATGGCTGGGCACCGACACCGCCAAGCGCCAATTGGCCATGGCGGGTTACCGCTCACCCGGCGCGGAGACCGGATTCCTGTTCTTTCGCATGGTCACGCCGATCGCGGTCGGGCTGGTGGCGATCTTCTACATCTTCGTCCTCAAGGTCGTGGACTATTCCGTCACCGTCCGCCTGATGATGGTCATCGCGGCGATCCTGCTCGGGATCAAGGCGCCCGAACTCTACCTCCTCAATGCCACGAAGAAGCGCCAACTACAGATCAAGCTGGCTTGGCCCGATGCCCTCGATCTCACCCTGATCTGCGTCGAATCCGGCATGTCGGTCGAGCACGCGATCCGGAGGGTGAGCACGGAGATCGTGACGCAGTCGGTCGCCCTGGCGGAGGAACTCGCCGTCACTGCGGCTGAACTGTCCTACCTGCCCGATCGTCGCATGGCGTTCGAGAACCTCGCCAACCGTGTCGGCCTCGATGCGATCAAGGCGGTCACCACCGCGCTGATCCAGGCCGAGCGTTACGGCACGCCGGTGGGCCAGGCCCTCCGGGTCCTTTCACAGGAAAGTCGCGACCAGCGCATGAACGAGGCCGAGAAGAAAGCGGCTGCCCTGCCGCCGAAGCTGACCGTGCCGATGATCCTGTTCTTCCTGCCGGTCCTGTTCGTGGTCATCCTGACACCGGCGATCATTCAGATCCTCCGCTGACGAATCGGCAGACGCGGCGACCTTCGACATATGTACCGAAGACCAGAAGGCCCCGGACGATGGTGTCCGGGGCCTTCTGGTCTTCGAAGCGATGGGCTCGATGAACGCTGGCTCAGCCGCGCGGCAATTCCGGTGCTCTGGATCGTGCCGAGGGCCGCTGCGCCTTCGGCTGTCCCGCCTGGGCCGTCATGGCGCGGAGCGACGCGGCATTGGCCGCAGCCTCTTCCGGTGTCAGGTCGCGACGCGTGAGCTCTTCGGCCTCCGCGACCTTGCCCCGCAGCCCCAGCACCAAGGCGAGGTTCTGGCGCACCCTCGCATCCGCGCGCGGCTGGGCCACGGCGTTGCGCATCACGGCCTCGGCCTGATCGAGCTGCTTTGCCAAGGCGTATGAGAGGCCGAGATTCGAGAGGATTGCCGGATCGTTAGGCTGGATCTTCAGGGCGGCCTCGTAGAACCCTTGAGCCCGTACATGGTCGCCCAACTGATCCGCGACGGCGCCCTGTGCGGAGAGGACACGCCAATCAGGCCGGGCCGGGGTATGAGCGTTCTGGAGGACTTCAGCTGCTTCGTTGAGGCGACCGACTTCGGCCAAGGCCTTGCCATAAGCCGCGAGCACCACGGGATTCTTGGCGTTGCGCAAGGCCGTCTGCTGAAGCACGGCGACGGCTTGCGTCTTCTGATTCGTGGCCCTGAGCGCCTGGGCATAACGCAGGGCGAGGCCGACATCGCTTTGGTCGGCATTGTACTTCTCGCCGAGCGCGTCGACATCGCGGCGCGTCACCACATCACGGCTCGGCGAACGGCCGAAATTCTTGAGGGAGAAGCCGCCGATCGAGCCGGTTGTCTCCGGCGACCGTGACTGGCAGGCGCTGGCCAGGAGACCGATCAACGCCACTCCGGCCAAGCGCGCGGGAAGGGATAGTCCCGCCCGGACGAGCGCAGCAGAGTGGGACGGGAATTGGTCTGAACGCGACGACGCCATGACGTGCTCCGCACGAGCCTTCCGGTCGGCGCTTCACGCCACCGGTCGTGCAGTGATAGAACGTTAACCCTAATCGCCGGTTAACCCGAGCTTAGGGCTTCCACGGGTCGATCGGCTGTCCTGCCCCGATGCCCGCGAGTGCTGAACCTGCCCCATCTCCGGTCCGATGATATCATTGCCCTGCCGATCTGCTGCCTGCGGGCCGAGGAATGGGGCGCTTTCGAAGCGGAACTCGCCCCAAGGCATCGGGCCTTCGCCAAAGCGACCGCCTTCCTCCCGAAAGCCGGCAACGTCGCCTTCCTGCCTGCCGAGGACGGCCATATCGATCGGATCCTGTTCGGCCTGGGGGACGGGGCAGACCTGTTCCTCGCCGGGAAGCTGCCATCGCTCCTTCCGCCGGGACGCTACCGGCTCGAACCGAGGCCACTCCTGGACTTGTCGGCAGCGGCGTTGGCGTGGGCGCTCGGACGCTATCGCTTCTCGCGCTACCGCAAAGTTGCTCCGGAGGGACCGATTCTCGTCGGTCCGGACGGTGTCGACAATGCCGAGATCGGGCGAGTCGCCGAGGCAGTCGCTTTCGGGCGCGATCTCGTCAACACCCCATCCAACGATCTGGGACCCGACGAGATCGAAGCCGCCGCCCGCACTCTGGCCCTTCGCTACGATGCTGACGTCTCGGTGACGGAAGGCGATGCGCTCGCCCGCGACTTTCCGCTGGTCCATGCGGTCGGCGCCGCCTCGCCCCGCACACCCCGCCTCATCGATCTCACCTGGGGAGATCTCGATGCTCCGAAGGTGACCCTCGTCGGCAAGGGCGTGGTGTTCGATACCGGCGGCCTCGACATCAAGCCGTCGAGCGGCATGCTTCTCATGAAGAAGGACATGGGCGGCTCGGCCGCCGCGCTCGCCGCCGCCTCCATGGTCATGGGCGCCGGATTGAATTTGCGTCTGCGCCTCATCATTCCAGCCGTCGAGAATGCCATCGCCGGCAACGCGTTCAGGCCCGGCGACGTTTTCAGGAGCCGTGCAGGCCTGACCGTGGAAATCGGCAACACGGATGCCGAAGGACGCCTGATCCTCGCCGATGCCCTCGCTCTCGCCGACGAAGAGAAGCCCGATCTCCTCATCGATTTCGCGACCCTCACCGGCGCGGCGCGCGTGGCCCTCGGACCCGACCTGCCGGCCTTCTTCACCGAGGATGACGAATTGGCACTCGCCGTCTCGGCCGCGGGAAAAGCCGCGTTCGATCCGGTCTGGCGGCTCCCGCTCCACGCACCCTATGCCAGCCTGCTCGATTCGAAGGTCGCCGATCTGAACAACGTTTCCGGCGGCCCCTTCGCGGGAGCGATCACCGCGGCCCTATTCCTGAGGCGGTTCGCGCCCAATACTCGGGCGCATGTCCATTTCGATCTCTACGGCTGGAACCCATCGACAAAGCCCGCACGGCCGGAAGGTGGGGAGGTCCAGACCGCACGCCTGGCCTATTCACTCCTCAAGACCCGCTATCCTGCCCGTTAGCGAAGGATCGATCGTCTCAGGCTGCGAGCATCGCCTTCTCCGCGTCGTAAGCGATGCGTACGACACCTTTTCCATAGGACCGTTCGAGGCGGCGCACGGTGAAGTGCGCGCGTGCCATGGCCTGGAAATGGTTCATGAAGGCGGTGTTCACGGCAGCACCGCCGAAGGCGCCGAGGATCGGCACCGCCTGTGCCGCGACCTTCTGCGACACGACGAGGCCGAAGCGCGCCGCGATCTGCGTCGAGAAACGGATCAGGGCCGGGGCAGCCTCGTCGAGGAGGGCACGGTTGCCGGCATAGCGCGCCGCCTCGGACATGGTCTTGGCAAGCGCCGCCCGAACCGCGAAATAGCCGCTCTCCGTCAGCGCCGTATCCGCGCCGTTTCGTCCGCCGAGCGCGAAGACCTGCACGCAGGCGAGCGCATTCTCGGGATCGGACAAATCCTCTCCCTCCTCCCTGGCGATCTGCGCGATAGAGCGCAGCATCAGCGTGGTCGAGAGCGGGAGCTCCACCGGCAGGGTCGCGATGCCGAAGGCGCCGCCGACGGCGCCCGATAGCGCGGCCATCGCCTTATGCCCGAAATCGCCCGAAGGCAGGAAGCGGGCGAACCGCTCACCGGCCGTGCGCGCCACCGGAACGGTAAGAGCGTCGGAGGACGCCGACGCAGCGTCTCCAGACTCCGATGCCGGAACGATCGTCTTCTCGGCCTCCGGCAGAGTGGCGAGCGCCACGCGCAATGCCGAGCGCATCGCCCCTTCCGTGGCGCGCGACACCGCATCCGTGACGGGAGCCGGGAGGCTGCGGCTGATCATGTCGAGGGGCGCCCCGGCCGCCGCGGAGAGCCGTGCGGTTAGGCCCGGCGTCTCCAGCGTGCGGACGGCGCGGGCGAGGGCCGCGTGGTCGGCATCGCTGAGGGTCGGGCTGGCAGTGGCTCCGCCGGGGGCGGAGCGGGTTTCGTCGACGAGGGAGATGTTGCTCACTTCTGCGGTCTCATCCGTGTTCCGGGCGCCGCGGCGCCGGGCCGATCGCTGGAAGCAAGCGCGAGGCCCACAGGATGGTTCCCGCTCACGGTTTCGGTGTCTCCGCTGGCGGCCGTCTCGGCGGCAGCGCGGGCGGCACTCCGTTCGCCTGCGCGTCCGACGAAGAAGCAGAGGATCACCACCGGGATGCCCACGGCGGCCGTGAAGGCGAAGAAGACCGGATAGCCGTAGCTCGCCGCGATGAAGCCCGACGTACCGGCGACGAGTTTTCCCGGAAGGGCATAGAGCGACGAGAACAAGGCGTATTGCGTGGCGGCGAAGCCCGGTGCCGTGAGGCTCGACATGTAGGCGATCAGCGCCATCCCGGCGAAGGATCCGCAGAAATTATCGATGGAGATCGCAGCGGTCAGGCGCCAGACCTCGGGCCCGCCAAAGGACAGCCACGAGAAAGCGAGATTGGAGGCCGCACCGAGGAAGGCCCCCGTCACCAGGGTCGGGAACAGCCCGAGCCGGGTCATCGCCCAGCCGCCGACGAAGGCACCGGCGATGCCGACCCAGATGCCATAGAGCTTCGAGACGGCACCGATCTCGGTGAGGGTGAAGCCGACCTGCCGGTAGAGCGGGCTCGCCATCACGCCGGATATAAAGTCCGGCATACGGTAGAAGGCGACGAGGACGAGGATCGCCCACAGGCCCGGTCCGAGGCGGGTATGCAATTCGGTCAGCGGTTCGAGCACCGCGCCGCGGAACGTCCAGACCTTCGCGGGCGCGCCGTCCCGCTCCGCAGCCTTGGTTTCCTGCTCTTCCGCCTGCGCCCTGTCGTAGGCAGGCGCCAGGAGAGCGGCGATCATGCCGACGCCCATCAGTGCGGCCATGCTGAAATACGCCACCGACCAGCCGGCTCCGTCGGCGATGAACAGCGCGCCGGCCCCGGCACACATGAGCGCGAGGCGATAGCCGAGGTTCGAGGTCGCCGCCATGACACCCTGGAGATCGGTGCCAGCGGCATCGATGCGCCACCCGTCGATCACGACGTCCTGAGTCGCGGCGCAGATCGCCACCAGGAACGCGCCGAGACCGAGCAGAACGAGGCTGGTCGCCGGATTTGCCGTTGCCATGAGAGAGAGCGCGAGGGCGACGGCGACCTGCGTCGTGATCATCCACGAGCGCCGACGGCCGATCCGGTTGCTGAGGAATGGAACGTCGAACCGATCGATGAGCGGCGCCCACAGAAACTTCAGCGTGTAGGGTAGCGCCAGATAGCTGAACAGGCCGATGGCCTTGATGTCCACGTCCGAGAAGGCGAGCCGCGTCGAGAAGGTGCCGAGTACGAGGAGAAGCGGCAGGCCGGACGAGAAGCCGAGCGCCAGCATCAGGATAATGCGCGGATCTTCGATGACATCCCGCAAGGTGAGTTTTCGGCGCACCTTGTCCGATACCGCTGCGGTTTGACCCATTCGTGGAACTCCTAAAGGCCTACGACCCTTGAAGGTCGATCGCCACGCTCATCCGGAGGCGGTTCGTCCGGAGGTTGCTCCGCGCGCTGCGACACACGCCACAAAGCGTGACAGAGTTGAAGAATGGTCGACGAGAACTTAATGGGCGCCAGCACTTTGCGGGTAGCCAATGGCCCATAATGAGACATATTCCATGCAGATGATTCAAGACGACGAGACAACGCCACCTTGATTTATTGGCTTTGGCGGTCGTCTCACTCTGTACCGCCGATGTATTTTCCTCTTTTACGCGGCGACGGCCTGGGCGTGATGTGGCGATGATGGATAGCGGTGACGATACTGGGTCCGCCTACAACAGTCAGGTGGAGAGTGCCGCCGTCGACGCCAGGACGTTTGCCATGGCTTTCGATGCCAGCCCTACCCCCATGGTGGTGACCGACCCACGGCTTGCCGACAACCCCATCGTATGGGTGAACGACGCCTTTGTGGATCTGACAGGCTACTCCCGATCGGAGTTGGAAGGCCGCAATTGCCGCATGCTCCAGGGGCCGGAAAGCGATCGGCGGGCCATCGAGATCATACGGGACGCGATGAAGCGACAGGCCTCCCTGGAGGTGGAGCTCCGCAACTACCGCAAGGACGGGACCTCTTTCTGGAATGCAATGACGATCACGCCGGTCCGCAACGAGCACGGCGAACTCGTCTATTATTACGCCGCCCAGGCGGACATGACCGAGAAGCACGCGCTCGAACTCGCCATGAAGGGAACGAACGACGAACTCGCTCGCCAGGTCAACGAGCAGACGGCCGATCTTCGGGCAGCTCTCGAACAGAAAACCGCTCTGCTTCACGAAGTGGATCATCGGGTCAAGAACAACCTCCAGGTGATCTCGTCGCTGGTTCTGCTGAAAGCCAGGCGTACCCCCCAGGGCGAGGCGCGCGACGCCCTCCAGGGTATGGCGGAGCGTATCGGCGCCCTCTCCATGGTGCACAGGATGCTCTACTCGGCCGGGGACGTCACCCGCTTCAATCTGGAAGAATTCGCCGACGATTTCATGTCCGACCTCACTGCCGGCATCGATCCTGAACGCACGGCCGTCTCGGCGGAGATCGAACCGATCTCCTTGCCGGCGGCCATCGCGGCGCCCCTGGCCTTGATGCTCCACGAACTCGCCACCAATGCCGTCCGCCATGCCTTCCCCGACGAGCGCGGAGGCCGCATCACGATTTCGGCGCGCCGGTGCGAGACCGGTCTTCGCGTCTTGATCGAGGATGACGGGATAGGGCTCAAGGCTGGGAAACCGAACCCCGCCGGATTCGGATGTTCTCTCGTCGAGATGGTGGTGAAGCAACTGCGAGGCGTCATCACGTGGCACGATCCGGTTCCGGGCACGCGGGTGGAGATCGTCATTCCGCTGCAGCAGGACGCCCCGACCGGTTCGGCTTCAGCCTCGGCAGGGCGGGCATCGTGAGCAGGGACACCAGCCTTCGTATCCTCGTCGTCGAGGACGAGGCGCTCATCGCCCTCGAACTCGAATGCCTGTTGGACGATCTCGGCTACGTCATCGTTGGGGTGGCGGGAAGTTCGGCCGAGGCGATCGAACTGGGGCGGACGACCTTTCCCGATGTCGCATTGGTGGATATCCACCTCGTCGATGGTCCGACGGGGATCGACGTGGCGAGGACGTTGAGCCTCGACCCGCGGACGAGCGTCGTGTTCATGACCGCCAACGACAAGCGCATTCCCGCCGACTTCGCCGGGGCGCTCGGCGTCATCGCCAAACCGTACTCGGAACGCGCCGTTGCCGGTGCGCTTCGTTACGTGGCGGACATCCGCGCTGGCCTTGAGCCCCGACCGGAGGGGCTGGACGGCTTTCGGCTCGCGGTCGACGGCGTGCCGGACGATCCCATCTGGCCGAGCGCGCCATGGTCAGGGCCGAAGCATTGAGTCGGATCGACCGTCAATCCGCCGGTTCGCGCGCTGCTTTCTTCAGTGTGTAGAGAACTTCCAGGGCCTCCCGAGGCGTGAGCGTGTCGGGATCGACTAGATCCAGCGCCTGACGCAGATGGTCCTCGCGCGGAGGAGCCTGGACCTCGGGCAGAGGCGGCGGGGCCAGGCTCGCAAAGAGCGGCAGATCGTCGATCCGCGGCCGGGTCGGGCGGTCGCGCTCCGCCTTTTCCAAGTTCTTCAGGATGGATCCGGCACGGGCGATCACTGCTGCGGGCAATCCTGCGAGGCGTGCGACCTGCAAGCCGTAGGATCTCTCGGCCACGCCCGGCACAACCTCGTGCAGGAACACGACTTCGCCCCTGTGCTCGGCCACTTTGAGCGTGGCATTGTCGAGCCGCGTGAGGCGCTGGCTGAGGGCCGTGAGTTCGTGGAAATGGGTCGCGAACAGGGCGCGACAGCCATTGTGCTCGTGCAGGTGTTCGAGGCAGGCCCAGGCGATCGACAGGCCGTCGAAGGTCGCGGTTCCCCGGCCGATCTCGTCGAGGATGACGAGGGAATGCCGACTTGCCTGATTCAGGATAGCGGCCGTCTCCACCATCTCGACCATGAAGGTCGATTGCCCGCGCGCGAGGTCGTCGGCGGCGCCCACCCGCGAGAACAGACGATCGACCACTCCGAGATGGACGCGGGTCGCAGGCACGAAGGCGCCCATCTGCGCGAGGACGGCGATGAGGGCGTTCTGGCGCAGAAATGTCGACTTGCCGCCCATATTCGGCCCGGTGATGAGCCGGATGCGTCCGCGCCCTTCGCCGGAGAGATCGCAATCGTTGGCGATGAACGGCTCACCGGAGCGACGAAGGGCCGATTCCACCACAGGATGCCGGCCGCCCTCTACGACGAAGCTGAAACTGTCGTCGACGAAGGGCCTGCGCCAGTCTCGCTCCACCGCGAGTTCGGCGTGGGAGGCCGTCACATCGAGGCAGGCCAGGGCGTCGGCGATGGCGGCGATCGTCTCGGCCTGCGCCAGGATTCGCGCCGTCAGGGCATCGAACACTTCGGTTTCCAGGGCGAGCGCCCGGTCGGACGCCCCCGAGATCCGGCTTTCGAGATCATGCAGTTCAACACTCGAGAACCGCATGGCGTCCACCATCGTCTGACGATGGATGAAGGTCTCGCGCATCACCCCCTTGAGGCAGGTCTCGCCGATCGCCTGAGGCACCTCGATGTAGTAGCCGAGCATATTGTTGTGCTTGATCCGCAGGGTGCGGCAGCCGGTCTCTTCGGCATAGCGCGCCTGCAGGCCGGCGATGACCTTGCGGGAATCCTGGCCGAGGAGGCGTGCCTCGTCGATCTCGGAATCGTAGCCCGCCCGCACGAAGCCGCCGTCGCGCAGGTTGAGGGGGAGGTCGTCGGCGAGGGCTGCGCGCAGATGCTCGACCAGGTCGGCATCCACCGTACCGAGGCGCTGAACGATGCCGGCAAGGTCGTCCGGCAGCGCCCTCACCTGTCCACAGCTTTCCGAGATGGTCATTGCCGCGTCGAGGCCGTCGCGCAGGGCGGCGAGGTCGCGCGGTCCGCCGCGTCCGAGGCCGAGCCGCGACAGGCCGCGGGCGATATCGGGAGCCCTCGCCAAGGTATCGCGCAGCGTCCGGCGCAGGCTGCCGTTCTCCACCAGGAAGGACACAGCTTCGTGGCGCCTGGTGATGGCCGGGAGATCTGTCAGCGGGCCGGCGAGGTGTTCTGCGAGCAGGCGTGCCCCGATGGCGGAGACGGTGCGGTCGATGGCGTCGAGCAGGCTACCGGTGCGCTCGCCCGAAAGCGTGCGGGTGAGTTCGAGATTGGCCCGCGTCGCCGCATCGATGGCCAGCGTCGCGCCGCTGGTTTCCCGTGTCGGGGGCGAGAGTGCCGGTCGGGCGCCGATCTGGGTGCGCTCGATATAGAGCAGGGCCGCCCCTGCAGCAGCGAGCTCGGCGCGGCCGAACTGACCGAACCCTTCGAGGGTCGAGACACCGAACTGCTGCTTGATCCGCCGCTCGGCCGAGGCCGGTTCGAGTTCTGCCTGAGCCAGAGGCGTGACCGGCGCCTTCAGATCACGCCAGAGCCCCGCCAGAGCGGGATCGGAATGGATCGCCTCGGACAGGACGATCTCTCGCGGATCGTGCCGAGCGATGGCCGCGCCGAGTTCGCCCTCGGGGACCTCGCTTAGCGAGAAGCGGCCGGTGGAGATATCGACGGCGGCGATCCCGTAGGCGTAGCCGGCTTCCGAGTGCTTGCGGCGGCCCAGTGCGAGGAGGATGCTCGCCCTGGACGGATCGAGCAGGCGATCTTCAGTGATCGTGCCGGGTGTGACCAGACGGACCACCTCTCGCCGCACTACGGATTTCGGACCGCGCTTCTTGGCTTCGGCCGGATCCTCCGTTTGGGCGCAGACGGCGACGCGATGGCCCAGCGCGATGAGCCGGCTGAGGTAATCGTCCGAGCGTTCCACCGGTACGCCGCACATGGGGATATCCGCCCCGCCGTGCTTGCCACGTTTCGTCAGAACGATGCCGAGGGCACGGGATGCGATCTCGGCATCCTCGAAGAACAGCTCGTAGAAATCGCCCATCCGGTAGAACAGGAGACAATCCGTATTCGCCGCCTTGATCTCGATATACTGCGCCATCATCGGCGTGGCGCCGGGAATGTCGAGGATGGACGCGCTCACGGTCTCTTCGGCCGGAACGCTGGTCTTCGGGCTGGAGCGGACGGCACGCTGGGACATGTGACCCTCATAGCAGAGGCCGTCGGACCGGATCAGCGCTCCCTTCGCATCATCTGGGGAGAACCGTCCGCCGACGAAAAAAGGCCGATGCGTTTCCGCACCGGCCCCCAAGCACGACGTGAAGCGTGGTTCAGTAGCGCGGGCCGCCCGACGTGGTGCCCTTGCGCTGCATGTATCCCGGCTGCTGCGGGTTACGCGAGTTCGGATCGCCGTGGCTGTAGGCGGCGGGGGCGCGGTGACGGCGCATGCCATGGCGGTGATGGTGGTGGCGATGACGCATGCCGCGGCTGGCGTAGCCCGGGTGATGGCCGCGGGTAACCACCTCGGTGGTGAGCGCTTCGCCGGCGATGACCGGGGCGGTCGGCATGGCTGGGGCAGCCGAAGCAGCGGTGAGGCCCAGGGCGCTAAGGAAAGTTCCTGCTGCGAGGGCAAAGGCAATTTTGGTCATGTAGTCCATCCGTTCGGATCGCGCCGCGCGCGTCGAGGCAACAAGTCGCTCGTGCGGACTCCGTTCCCATCCTCTCGACAGCAAATTTCGTGAGCGAAAACCTGTCGATATCCTTCGATTCATGGGATGATTTTCGCATCGTATTCGTTGTCCGTCGCGAGCCTGCCGACCGGGGTTGCAGATCGCTGCTATTCGTCCCACCAGCACATCCGTGATGGCGAAAGACGCTTCCTTATCCACTCCGCTGCCGATCGATGCGGCTCTACCGGCTCTCCTCGCCGCCCTCGAAGCCGGTTCGTCGGCGGTGCTCGTGGCACCGCCGGGCGCCGGCAAGACAACACGCGTGCCACTGGCCCTGCTCGATGCTCCGTGGCTCGGACGAACCGGACGGATCATCCTCCTCGAACCGCGCCGCCTCGCAGCGCGCGGGGCCGCCGAGCGTATGGCTGCGACCCTAGGCGAGCGTGTCGGCGACACGATAGGCCTGCGCGTCCGTCTCGGCTCGAAGATATCGCGCACGACGCGCATCGAGGTGGTCACAGAGGGGGTGTTCACCCGCATGATCCTCGACGATCCCGAGCTCGAGGGTATCGGCGCCGTCATCTTCGACGAGTTCCACGAGCGGTCTCTCGATGCGGATCTCGGGCTCGCCCTCGCCCTCGACGCGCAAGGAGCCCTGCGCGACGACCTGCGCGTCCTCGTCATGTCCGCCACGCTCGACGGCGCGCGGGTCTCGCGCCTCATGGGTGATGCACCGATCATTCGATCCGAGGGCCGGGCCTATCCCGTCGAGACACGCCATATCGAGCGCGATCCCAACCGGCGGATCGAAGAGGCAATGACCGATGTCATCGGAAGGGCGCTCCGAGCCGATCCCGGCTCCGTCCTCGCCTTCCTGCCCGGACAGGGGGAGATACGGCGGGTGGCTGATCTCCTCGCCGAACGTGTGGACGAGAACACGCAGATCGCGCCCCTCTACGGCGCCCTCCCCCCGGCGGAGCAGGACCGTGCCGTAGCACCCGCTCCTGCGGGCACGCGCAAGGTGGTGCTCGCCACCAGTATCGCCGAGACCTCGCTGACCATCGAGGGGGTGCGGATCGTGGTGGATTCCGGCTTGTCGCGGGTACCGCTGTATGAGCCGGGCATCGGCCTCACTCGCCTCGTCACCGCCCGTTCCTCCCGCGCCTCGGTGGATCAGCGGCGCGGTCGCGCCGGGCGCACCGAACCGGGCATCTGCTATCGCCTCTGGACAGAGGCTGCGACCAACGCGCTCGAACCGTTCACCCGGCCCGAGATCCTGGCGGCCGACCTCTCCGGCTTGCTCCTCGATTGCGCAGCCTGGGGGGTCCCCGACCCCGCGACCCTGTCGTTCCTCGATTCTCCGCCCGCTCCGGCGCTGGCCGAGGCGCGCCTGATGCTGCGCGACCTGTCCGCGCTCGATACCGACGGACGCCTCACCGAGATGGGGCGGGCGTTGCGTGCCATTCCCCTTCCGCCTCGCCTGGCGCGGATGGTGGTCGCGGCCGCCGGGCTCGGCCGGGCACGTGAGGCGGCCGACCTCGCGGCCGTGCTCGTCGAGCGCGGCCTCGGAGGCGACGATGTCGATCTCGCCGTCCGTGCCGACCGATTCACCCGGGACCGGGGCACCCGCGCCGCCGACATGCGCCGGCTGTCGCGCGGCTGGGCCCAGCAGGCCGAGGGCTTCGCCCCGCGCTTTCCCGCCGCATCGCAGGAGCACGATCTCTCTGGCGCCGGACCTCTCCTGGCGTTGGCCTATCCCGACAGGGTCGCCCGCGCGCGCGGGCGGGACGGCGAATTCGTGATGGCGAACGGTCGCGCCGGACGCCTGGATCCGGCCACGGCGCTTGCCCGCGAACCCTTCGTCGTCGTGGCCGACATCGCCGGCACCGCGGCGTCCGGGCGTATCCTCGCCGCCGCCGCGATCCGCCTGGACGAGATCGAGGCTCTGTTCGCGGATCGGATCACGTCGATCACCCAAGTCGTCTTCGACAAGGCGTCCCGATCGTTGCGGGCTCGCGCGTCCCGCCGCCTCGGCTCGGCGACCCTGGGCGAGCGTATCCTGCCCGTGCCGCCGGATGCGTCTTCCGCCACGATCCTGGCGCGGGGCATTGTAGGCATCGGCCTCGACAGCCTTCCCTGGACACCCGCTCTGGCCCAATGGCGGGCCCGCCTGGGTTTCCTTCGTGCGGCAGAGGGCGAAGCTTGGCCCGACATTTCCGACGCGGCCTTGAGCGCGACGATCGAGGATTGGCTCGCGCCGGAGATCGAAGGACGCACGAGCCTCGATGCCATCACGGCCGATAATCTCGGCCGGGCACTGCACTCGCTCCTGCCCTGGGACCAGCGTCATCGTCTGGATGCCGAGGCGCCGACTCATGTGGAGGTCCCGACGGGATCGCGCATCGCCATCGACTACGATGCCGAGGGTGGACCGGTCCTCGCCGTCCGGGTGCAGGAGCTGTTCGGCCTCGACCGCCACCCCACGATCGCTGGTGGCCGCGTACCGCTGGTGCTCCACCTGCTGTCGCCGGCCTCGCGGCCGATCCAGATCACGAAGGACTTGCCCGGCTTCTGGCGCGGCTCATGGAGCGCCGTTCGCACGGAGATGCGCGGCCGCTACCCACGCCATCCATGGCCGGACGATCCCCTGACGGAGCCGCCCACCCGGCGCGTAAAGCCTAGGGGAACATGATGCAGAGGTTCTTCGAACTCGGAGCGCTGCTCGATCCGAGAGGCAGGTTGTCCCGCGCGGGCTACGGCCGGCGACTTATCCGGATGTTGCTCGCATTCATCGGTCTGGGCAGCCTGTCCATCCTGCTCGCGTCTCTGGAGGCCCGGTTTGCGGCGCTTGCGATCCTCTCCACCGGTATCATGGGAACGGCGGTGCTCGCCTCTGTGGCTACGGTCCAACGCCTGCACGATCGGGACCGAACCGGCTGGTGGCTGCTCCCCAACATTCTGGTCACGCTCGCCGGCTTCGCGCCGATCGAGACGCTTGCCGATGCCTATCCGGTGGCGGTGATAGCCGTGACGCTCGCGCTGGCCGGATTCAGCCTGTGGTTTCTCATCGAGACCCTCGGCCGCCGGGGCACGGCCGGCCGCAACCGCTACGGGCCCGAACCCGGGCGCTGAGACGTCTTCAATGCACTCGCGCGCGATCCACGACGGCGCGGGCCGCCGCGAAGGCCTCGTCCGCATCCAGATCTGTGGTGTCGAGCACCACGGCATCGGCGGCGGCCTTCAGGGGCGCCGTCGAGCGTTGAGCATCACGTGCGTCGCGGGCGACGATGTCGGCGAGGATCGCGCCGAGACTCGCCGGCTCGCCGCGCCGCATGAGTTCGAGGTGACGGCGCCGGGCACGCTCTTCGGCGGCGGCGGTGATGAACAGCTTCACCTGGGCCTGCGGACACACCACCGTACCGATGTCGCGACCGTCGAGGACGGCGCCGCTGGCCCCTCCGGCGAAACGCTGCTGCCAGGCGAGCAGGGCCGCACGTACGGCCGGGATCGACGAGATCCGGGAGGCCGCATCTCCCATCGCGCGCTCCCGCAGGCGCGGATCCGCGAGACGGTCGACGATCAGCGTCGACGCGGCGCGCGCGGCGGCAGCGTGGTCGTCGAGATTGCAGCCGGCATCGATCACGGTGAGCGCCACGGCCCTGTAGAGCAGCCCGGTATCGAGATGCGGCAGCCCGTAATGCGCGGCGAGCCGCTTGGCGAGCGTACCTTTGCCGGAAGCGGCCGGCCCGTCGATCGCGATGACCATCGGCATGGGGGTCACTCCGCGATATGGCCGCCGAGCGCCCGCATCGTCGGCAGGAAGCTCGGGAAGCTGGTGGCGATCATGGCGCCGTCATCGACGGTGACGGGCTCCTTCGTCGCGAGGCCCATGACCAGGAAGGCCATGGCGATGCGGTGATCGAGATGGGTCGCCACCGTGCCGCCGCCGCGCGCCGTCGAGCCGTCACCCTCGACGATCAGGTCGTCTCCCTCGATCCGATAGGAGACACCGTTCTCGCGCAATCCATCCGCCACGGCGGCGAGGCGATCGGATTCCTTCACGGTCAGTTCGTGCAGCCCGTTCATCCGGGTGACGCCATCGGCAAAGGCGGCGGCGACGGCGAGAACGGGATATTCGTCAATCATCGAAGGCGCGCGCTCGGCCGGCACGTCGACGCCCTTCAGGCGGCTTGCGCGGACATGGAGGTCGGCCACCGTCTCGCCACCCTCGTCGCGCTCGTTGCGGCGTTCGATATCCGCGCCCATCTCGATCAGTGTTGTGATGAGGCCGATGCGGAGCGGATTCATCATCACGCCCTGGATCGTCACCTCGGAGCCGGGAACGAGGAGGGCCGCTACCAGCGGGAAGGCCGCCGAGGACGGATCGGCCGGCACGATCACGTCGGTGCCGCGCAGGGTCGGCTGTCCGGTCAGGGCGATGGAGCGGCCATGGCCTCCCGGTCCGTGCGGGGTCACGCTCACTTCGGCGCCGAAGAGGCGCAGCATCCGCTCGCTATGGTCCCGGGTCGCCGCGGCCTCGATCACCGTCGTCGTGCCCGGTGCGTTGAGGCCAGCCAGCAACACCGCGGATTTGATCTGCGCCGAGGCGACGGGCGTCTCGTAGGTGATCGGAATGGCCTCAC
Organism: Methylobacterium marchantiae; assembly: GCF_042679825.1. Lineage (NCBI taxonomy): Bacteria > Pseudomonadati > Pseudomonadota > Alphaproteobacteria > Hyphomicrobiales > Methylobacteriaceae > Methylobacterium > Methylobacterium marchantiae. The sequence goes on from NZ_JBHTND010000003.1 coordinate 207,926, forward strand.
GCGGCCCGCGCAGGGTGAGCGGCACGCGGCCGCCCTCCTCTTCCCCGAGCACCTCGGTCCCCATGCGGATCAGCGGATCGAGGATGCGGCGCATGGGGCGCTTACGCAGGGAGGCGTCGCCGTCGAAGGTCGCGGTGACATGCTGGCCGCCGACGACGCCCATCATCAAGCGCGAGCCCGTGCCGGCATTACCGAAATCGAGCACGTCCGCGGGGTCGGTCATTCCGCCTATGCCGACGCCGCGCACTACCCAGCGGCCTTCGCCGAGGCGGTCGATCCCGGCGCCGAGAGCCCTCGCGGCGGCGGCCGTGCGCAGGACATCGTCGCCTTCAAGCAGTCCCTCGACGCGGGTCTCGCCGATGCTGAGCAGTCCGAAGATCATCGCCCGGTGGGAGATCGACTTGTCGCCCGGCGGCCGCAGCGTGCCGCGCAAGGACGTGCCGGCAGAAGCGGTCAGGGGCTGCGGTGCGGAATGGTGAGACACGGGAATGGTGACTTTTCGGCTTATGGGCGCGGTAGGGCCGTCAACGGCCGGCCGTTCAGCCGGCTACGACGCCATGGGGCCGGTTACCATGCACTCGGGGCGGCGTCATCCGACCCGACAACGCCTCGATGTGGTTGCGTCTGGATAAGCGCACGGCCGATTGAAGTGTACGATTACAGCGAGAGCATTTGACAGGACGGTTTCACCCGACTAACGGGGCGCCTCTCCCAAAACCCTATCAGAGGTTCGCCCGTGGCCAGACCGGAACTCGGCTTGAAGCGTCAATGCATGAGCTGCGGCGCGAAATTCTACGATCTCGACAAAGATCCGGCGACCTGCCCGAAATGCGGGACGATCTATCAGGCAGCGGCGACCTCCCGTGTCGCGGCTCCTGCGCTGGCCTCCCGCGCCGCGGCCGTCCCGGCCGACGACGATGAGGACACCGACGGCGAAAAGGGCGGTCCCGAGATCGTCTCCCTCGATGAAGTCGAGGCCGCCGAGGACGAAGCAGACACCACGCCCGGCGACGACGATGCCGATTCCACCGACAGCGACGACACCTTCCTGGAAGAGGAAGATGCCGGCGACGACGATGTGGCCGATCTCATCGACGGCGACATCGAGAACGACGAGGAAAGCTGAGTCCTTTCTTCGGGCGGCGTCCTCCCGCCGAAAGCATGTCCCGCAAAAATCTGCGCGGCGAATGCGATTAGGGGCTTGAGTCCAGGCAAGCCGCCGAATATAGAACCGCCTCCGCCGGACGCCGAAAGGCAAGCCGGTCGGCACGGCCACCGCGAGACTTGATTGCGGTGGTTCCAGAAATGGGGCCTTAGCTCAGCTGGGAGAGCGCTTCCATGGCATGGAAGAGGTCATCGGTTCGATCCCGTTAGGCTCCACCATTTCTTTTTCCTTCCGAGTATCGGATACTGACCGTTGGTTGGTCAGAATTGATTCGGAACAAGCAGGTCATTGTCGATGCTTCATCGATGATGAAAGCGGCCGCAAGACGAGATCGCGGTCGTAGCGAAATGTGGGGCCTTAGCTCAGCTGGGAGAGCGCTTCCATGGCATGGAAGAGGTCATCGGTTCGATCCCGTTAGGCTCCACCATTCGATTTCTCGACGGAGCTCCGGCCGGGCGCCGACAAAGCTTCGCGTACGATCGTCACTTTCTTGCAAGCAAGATCGACTGCGCGCCGTTGCGGATGGCGCGGTCGAAACCTGTTTGCCGTCACGCGATGTGGAAATCGAGATCCGTCAGCGCGATCGGATGATCAAGGGTCGCGAAGGTAACGTCGCTGGTGCTGCCGCTGCAATCCTTGTCGTAGGACAGCGCACCGCTGGTCGGGTCGTAAAGGATGCGGCCGGTCGCATCCACCGAGCCGTTGGAAAGGTCCTTGAAGGCCTCAGCGGCCAGAACCCCCACCGGCGGTGTCGTGGCAATCGCATGCGCGATCTCAATGATATCGACGGTTTTGGAATCAGTGATGTGATCCACGTTGGCGCTGGAGAACGTCGTTCTGAAATGGAAGGTGTCACGGCCTGTGCCGCCGGTCAGGACGTCCTCGTCGGCGAGACCGTCGAGCGAGTCGTCGCCGGCCCCGCCCGAAAGGGTATTGGCGCTCTTGCTGCCGGCGATCGCGTCGGCGAAGACCGAGCCGATCACGGACTCGATCGACGTCAGGGTATCCGTCCCTTCGGATGTGTCGGTCGCAGTCCCGACCGCCACGTCGATCCCAGCGCCATGGGTCCCGCTGAAGAGTTCGTCGTTCCGGAAGTCGACCGTATCGATTTGGTCCGAAGGATTGAGGTAAGTGTCGCCGTCAGCAATAAGATTGCAGATTGTCGACTCAGCCATCTGTCCAATCAGATTTGCGTGATTTATTGATTCGACTCGTTTTTTAATTAAGCAATATTTTTAAAATACTACAGTCGATTGAAATAAACATGCAACATATGCGCGAATATCAACGATGACTTTATTGCTCCATCGCTTGATCGACAGCCGCGTCAAAGACCTCCGCTCGGTTTGGAAGCGTTCGGCTTGATCTCTCGATCTGGCGCTGTCCGCATTCTGTGAACCGGTGCAGGGAATGCATGGGAAGGTGCGGGATGACGGAGTGTGCCCCATCCGACCGCGTGATAGTTCGAGGCCATGACTCTTCCCGCCGAGCCGCGTGCCCTGACTGCCTCCGCTCTCCCCACGGCCGAAATGCTGATCGAGACGCTCTGCGCACGTCTTCTCAGCGGCGACAGCGCGACATCCGTCCTTGAACATTGGTGTGCAGAGCGCCGGCTCTCATCCGAACCCCGTCTCGTGGCGACCCGGGTTGGAGGTCCGATGCGGGCACCCAGCGATGTCCAGAGCGAGAGGCTCTGTCTCCTCGACGACGAGGCGGTCCGCTACCGGCATGTCAGCTTGAGCTGCGGGCCGTACATCCTGTCGAAGGCCGAGAACTGGTACGTGCCGGCCCGATTGACGCCGGAGATGAATCGGCTGCTGGACGTCACCGAGGAGCCGTTCGGCCGCGTGGTCCACGCGTTGTTCCCCAAACGCCGTAATCTCAAAGTTCACCGGCTGTGGCCCAAGGCCGCCGGGCTTCCCGGCCGGTCTGATCTCGTCTTCGCGATCGAAGCCGTCCTGTCGGACCGGGCCGGCCGTCCGATCTGCGAAGTCAGCGAGACCTATACCGGTGCGATCCTCGCCCTTGGTGACGAATAGACGTCGTCGGCAGGGATCCATTCCAGCCTTTCCGCCCTCAATCGGTGAAGCGAGAGTCCGGGTCGAGCTTGGACAGCTTCAGCAGGTTCTGTCCGTAGGCGGTCTTGGCGAAGAGTTCGCCGCGAGCGATGAGCTGCGACTTGTCGATGAAGCCCTGGAGGTAGGCGATCTCCTCCAGGCACGCGACCTGGAGACCCTGGCGGTTCTGCAGGGTGCGAACGAATTCACCGGCTTCGAGCAGGCTGTCATGTGTGCCGGTATCGAGCCAGGCGTAGCCGCGCGACATCCTCTCCACATGAAGGTCGCCGAGGTCGAGATAGGCTTGGTTGACGCTCGTGATCTCGAGCTCACCACGAGCCGAGGGCTTCACCGCGGCGGCGATGTCGAGCACCCGGTTGTCGTAGAAGTACAGGCCGGTCACGGCCCAGGGGCTTTCCGGCTGCGTCGGCTTCTCGACGATGCGCAGGGGCCGGCCATCGCGGTCGAGGGTGACCACGCCGTAAGCCTCGGGATGGTCCACGTGGTAGGCGAAGATCGTCGCGCAATTCGTCCGTTCGCGCGCCCGCTGCAGCATGGCGCTCATGCCGGAGCCGAAGAACAAGTTATCACCGAGCACGAGTGCCACGTCATCCGAACCGACGAAGTCGCGGCCGATCGTGAAGGCTTGGGCGAGGCCTTCGGGACGTGGCTGCAAGGCGTAGCTGAAGGTCAGTCCGAACTGCTCGCCGGTGCCGAACAGGCGCTCGTAATTGCCGAGATGCTCCGGGCTCGAGATGATCAGGATCTCGCGAATCCCGGCGAGCATCAGCACCGAGACCGGATAATAGATCATCGGCTTGTCGTAGACGGGAAGCAACTGCTTGTTGATCGACAGCGTCGCCGGATGAAGGCGCGTGCCGGAGCCACCGGCGAGAACGATGCCCTTCATGACCGAATCTCCGCTGGATCATAAGCCGGCTGGAACGGCACGGGTCCGATCAGCCTGTCGAGAATGTCGTCGAGCGCAGCCTGCCAAAGCCTCGGTTCGATCCCGTAGGCCTGCGTCAGGCTGTCCGTCGACAGTTCCGAATTGGCGGGGCGTCTGGCGGGCGTCGGGTATGCGCTGGTGGGGATGCCGTTCACGGGAACGAGGCGGCCACCTCGCGCGGCCGATCCGGCCACGATCGCCTTCGCAAAGCCTGCCCAGGTGGTCGCTCCGGCATTGACGAAATGGTGCGTACCCGTCGGTGCATCGGCGTCGCCGGACAGACGTGATGCGATCGTCGCCAGCGCCTCGGCGAGGTCGATGGCGGAAGTCGGGCAACCATGCTGGTCGTCGACGACGCCGAGGGCGTCGCGCTCCGCGGAGAGCCGCAGCATCGTCTTGACGAAGTTCGACCGATGTGGACTGACGACCCAGGCCGTGCGGATGATCGCATGGCGTGGGTTGCCCGTGCGGACGGCCATTTCGCCGGCGGCCTTGCTCGCGCCGTAGACGCTCGTCGGCCGCACGGACGCATCGGGTGCATAGGCACCCGAGGCCGTACCGTCGAACACGTAGTCGGTGGAGACATGGACGAGGGGAATGCCGTGGCGCGTCGTCTCGGCGGCAAGGATCGCCGGCGCGAGCGCGTTGAGGCGCCAAGCCTCGACGATGTCGGTCTCTGCCTTGTCCACGGCGGTGTAGGCAGCGGTGTTCACCACGGCTCCGAACGTGCGTTCGGAGAACTGGCGCGTCACCGCCTCGGCATCGGTGATGTCGAGGTCCGAGCGCGTTGGGGCGACGACCCTAACACCCTCGGGCCAGTGTCGGAAAGCCTGCAACTCCGTGCCGACCTGGCCCGCACCGCCGAGGATCAGGATATCCATGTCAGGCGCCCGCGGCGGCGGAGACGCCGAGGCCGAGACGCTCACCGGTGTAACGGCCCTCTCGGATAGGGCGCCACCAAGCCTCGTTGTCGAGATACCACTGCACGGTGTCTTCCAGCGCCTGCTCGAAGTTTTTGGTCGGAACCCAGCCGATCTCGTGTTCGGCCTTGCCGGGGTCTATGGCGTAGCGACGGTCGTGGCCAGGTCGGTCTGCGACGAAGGAAATCAGGCGCTCATGTGGTCCGTGATCGGGCAGCAACCGGTCGAAGGCGGCGCAGAGCGCGTTCACCACCGCAAGGTTGTTGCGCACTGAACGGCCGCCAAGGAGGTAGGTCTCTCCCAGTTTGCCCGACTCCAGCACCGCCACGAGACCTCGGGCGTGGTCCTCGACATGGATCCAGTCGCGCTCGTTGAGCCCGTCACCGTAGACCGGCAGGGGACGACCTTCCAGCGCGTTGAGGATCATCAGCGGGATCAGCTTCTCCGGGAAATGACGGGGGCCGTAATTGTTCGAGCAATTCGTGACCAGGACCGGCAGGCCATAGGTCTCGTGCCACGCCCTGGCGAGATGGTCGGAGGCGGCCTTAGACGCCGAATAGGGCGAGCGCGGATCGTATCGGCTCTCCTCGGTGAAGAAACCATCCGGCGGCAGCGAGCCGTAGACCTCGTCGGTGGAGACGTGGAGGAACCGGAATGCGTCCCTCGCCTCGCCGGTCAAGCTCTCCCAATGGGTCCGGGCGCCGTCCAGCATCACCTGGGTGCCGACGACATTGGTTCGGATGAAGGCGCCGGGATCGGTGATCGAACGGTCCACGTGACTTTCGGCAGCTAGATGCATCACGGCATCGGGGCGAAACTGCGAAAAGAGCGCATGAACAGCCTGAGGATCGCAGATGTCGCCGGTGACGAGTCGATGGCGCGGATCACCGTCGAGGGGCGCCAGCGAGATCGGGTTGGCCGCATAGGTCAAAGCGTCGAGTGTCGCGACCTCGTGGCCGAGCCCTTGAACAAGATGCAGGACCAGCGCTGAACCGATGAAGCCACAGCCACCGGTGACCAGAATACGTCGAGACTTGCCCTTATCTTCATGCATGAGCCGGTCCGTGTCCTCTTGCCGAAACATCTGATCGCCGCGTTGCTGCCGAGAGGGCCGCTAGAATACCAAACTCAGTTGCGTGAAGGATGGCGCCGCACGATCCTTATCTGAGAGGATGGCCTTTCCTTCGTCGACCGGCCAGTCGATGGCGAGGTCCGGATCGTTCCATGCGAGGTTTCTGTCATGCTCACGGCTGTAATACGCCGACACCTTGTAGGCGACCATCGTGTCGGGTTCCAGGGTGCAGAATCCATGGGCGAAGCCGACGGGAACGTAGAGCTGTTTGCCGTCCGCTGCGTCGAGCCGAACCGCAACGTGACTTCCATAGGTCGACGAGCCTCGTCTGAGATCGACGGCGACATCGAGTACGGAGCCGGAAAGAACGCGGACCAGCTTGGCTTGCCCCGCCGGTTCGAGCTGGAAATGCAATCCGCGAACGGTGCCGCTCTGCGTCGAGAACGATTGGTTGTCCTGGACGAATACATCGTCGATCCCGGCCCCGGCCAGGGTATCGGCCCGGAAGGTCTCCGAGAACCAGCCCCTGTCGTCGCCGAAACGGTTCGGTACGATCACTTTCACCGCAGGAATCTGCGTCTCGATTACACGCATCGCGATACATGGCCTTTCTCAAATGTTGCCTCTAGGCGCGTCTCGGAGCTGCCTGTCAAGGAGTGCGGCCCAGTCTCTGACCAGCTTTGAGCCTTCGCTTGCCCGTCACGTCTTGGAGGACTAAGTCCCGTCCCTCTCGGACAAGGGCCGTCTAGACGGCTTTGGCAGGCCTGCGGGAAGGCGAAGGACAAAAATGACGTTCAGATCGACCTCGATGCGTTCCGCCGCTGCCGCATTGATCAGTCTGTTGCTGACAGGGGGGGCATTCGCCGAGAAGGGCGTAGACCCGAGCGGCGTGTGGCTCACCGAGAACGGTGATTCGAAAGTTCGGATTTCCCGGTGCGGGAGCGGCTATTGCGGCACCCTCGTCAGCGTGCCCGGGCCTGGCCTCGACTCGAAGAATCCTGATGCGTCGCTGAACTCCCGCAGTCTGATCGGTGTGCAGATCATGAATGCCGGAACCCCGTCCGGGGACGGCTACGACGGCTCGCTCTACAACCCCAACGACGGGAAGACCTATTCCGGCAGCCTCACGATCAAGGGGCCGAACGTGGTGGAGGTCGCCGGTTGCGTGATGAGCGTATTCTGCAAGCGGCAGACTTGGAAACGCGTCAACTGACCGACAGGGCCTCGGCGATGGCGTCGATCGCCGCTTGCGCGCCGGTCCCTTCCGGACCGCCGGCCTGCGCCATGTCGCGGCGTCCGCCGCCACCCTTGCCGCCGAGATGCCCCGCGCCGGCCCTGACGAGGCCCACCGCGTCGTAGCGACCGGTCAGATCCTCGGTGACACCGACGACGAGGCCGGCCTTGCCATCGGGCGACAAGCCGACGATTGCGACGATGCCGGAGCCGATGCGGCTCTTGCCGGCATCGACCAAGCTCTTCAAGTCGCGTGTCTCCACGCCCTCCACGATCTTGGCCATGAACGTGATGCCGGCGATCTCGACGATGCCGTCATCGCCTCCCGACGTGCCCCCCATCGCCAGCTTCTTCTTCACCTCCGACAATTCGCGCTCCAGGCGACGGCGGTCCTCGATGAGGGCGGCCAAGCGCTCCGGTACATCGGCACTCTGTGCCTTCAACAGCCCGGCGATCTGTCCCAAGGTCCGGCTTTCCTCGGCACGATGACGACGGGCAAAACCGGCGGTGAGGGCCTCGATCCGGCGTACGCCGGCGCCGACGGCGCTCTCGCCGAGGACCGAGATCTGGCCGATCTCACCGGTGCGCTCGGCATGGGTGCCGCCACAGAGTTCGATCGAGAAGGCCGGTAGACGACGCGCCTCCGCGATATCGCCCTCGTCGTCGACGGGACGTCCCATCGAGACGACGCGGACTTCGTCGCCGTACTTCTCGCCGAACAAAGCGCGAGCGCCGGAGGCCACGGCATCGTCCTGAGCCATCAACTTCGTCACGACGGGTGTGTTCTGGAGCAGCACCGCGTTGGCGATATCCTCGACGGCTCGGATCTCCGCCTCGTCCATCGGCTTCGGATGGCTGAAGTCGAAGCGCAGGCGCTCGGCCGAGACCAGGGAGCCTTTCTGCGCCACGTGATCGCCCAGCACCTGGCGCAGGGCCTCGTGTAGCAAGTGGGTCGCGGAGTGGTTGGCCCGGATCGCCGTGCGGCGCGCATGATCGACGGAAAGTTCCACCGCCTGGCCCATGGCGAGTCGTCCCTCGTCCACGATGACGTGATGGACGAAGAGGTCGCCGAGCTTCTTCTCGGTCGCGGTCACTCGGGCCTTGAGACCGGGCCCGGCGAGGATACCTGTGTCGCCCACCTGCCCCCCCGACTCGGCGTAGAAGGGCGTCTGGTTCACCAGGACGAGGCCGGTTTCTCGAGCGGACAGGCTCTCGACCTCGCCGCCGTCCCGCAGGATCGCCGTGACGATCCCCTCTGCAATCTCGGTCTCGTAGCCGAGGAACTCATTGGCGCCGAGGCGTTCCTTGATGCCGTACCAGACCGTCTCGGTGGCCGCCTCCCCAGAGCCGGTCCAGGCGGCACGGGCGGCCTTGCGCTGGCGCTCCATCGCCTGGCCGAACGCGTCGGTGTCGACGCCGATGCCACGGGCCTTGAGGGCGTCCTGGGTCAGGTCGAGCGGGAAGCCGTAGGTGTCGTAGAGGGTGAAGGCGGTCTCGCCGGACAGGTTCTGCCCCGGGATGAGCGTGCGGCTCTCGGAATCGAGGATTGCGAGGCCGCGCTCAAGGGTACGGCGGAAGCGGGTCTCTTCCAGGCGCAGGGTTTCGGAGATGAGCCCTTCGGCACAGGCGAGTTCCGGATAGGCCTGCCCCATTTCGCGGATGAGGGTCGGTACGAGGCGGAACATCACCGGCTCGCGCGAGCCGAGAAGTTCAAGATGGCGCATGGCGCGGCGCATGATCCGGCGCAGGACGTAGCCGCGGCCCTCGTTCGACGGCAGCACGCCGTCCGCGATCAGGAACGAGACCGAGCGCAGATGGTCGGCGATGACGCGGTAGGAGGCGACGTTGCCGGGCTCGGGAGGACGACCGACCGCGTGGCTGACCGCATCGATGAGCGCCCTGAACAGATCCGTGTCGTAATTGCTGGTAACGCCCTGGAGGATCGCCGCCATGCGCTCCAGCCCCATGCCGGTATCGATCGAGGGACGCGGCAGGGAGAGGCGGTTGCCCGGCTCGATCTGCTCGTACTGCATGAAGACGAGGTTCCAGAATTCCAGGAACCGATCGCCGTCCTCATCCGGCGAGCCGGGCGGTCCACCCTGGAGGCCGGGACCCTGATCGATGAAGATCTCCGAGCAGGGCCCGCAGGGGCCAGTATCGCCCATCTGCCAGAAATTGTCCGATGTGCCGATGCGGATGATCCGGTCGTCCGAGAACCCGGCGATCTTCCGCCAGAGTGCGGCAGCGTCGTCGTCATCGGCATAGACGGTGACGAGCAGCCGGTCCTTGGACAGACCGAATTCCTTCGTGATCAAGGTCCAGGCGAGTTCGATCGCCTGCGGCTTGAAATAATCACCGAAGGAGAAATTGCCGAGCATCTCGAAGAAGGTGTGATGACGCGCGGTGTAACCGACATTGTCGAGGTCATTGTGCTTGCCCCCGGCGCGCACGCATTTCTGCGCGGTGGTCGCCCGATTGTAGGCGCGCTTCTCGACACCGGTGAAGACGTTCTTGAACTGCACCATCCCCGCATTGGTGAACATCAATGTCGGGTCGTTGCGGGGAACGAGTGACGATGACGGCACCACGGCGTGGTCCGCCTTGGCGAAATAGTCGAGGAAGGCCGACCGGATCTCGTTGACGCCGCTCATCGTGAATTGACTCTGTCGTGGGCTTCGGACGGTCATTCGGACCGCCCGAGGGCTTCTTCGTAGCTCGCGCCCTCATAAGGAGGCCGGAGCGCCGAGTCACGCCCGGTACCCTGCAGACGGTTTCGCTTTCTTCACGGCTCGGGCTAGGAACGAGCCGCCGCTTCAGCCCTAGACCGGGACGACCGGTCTCCAAGGATCACACATATGCCGGTTGAAATTCGCCTTCTCGCCTGGTCTTGCCTGCTCGGACTCGTTCACGTCATCGCGGCATCCGCCAGCGGCCTGCAGCAGCGTGGTGGTTACGCCTGGGCCGCCAGCAACCGGGATGGAAGGACGCCGGAGGTGACTGGAGCGGCTGCCCGCCTCGAGAAGGCCTCGAAGAATTTTTTCGAGACGTTCCCGATCTTCGCCTCCCTCGTCCTCGCCTGTGCCGTCACCGGGCGGCACAACACCGCGGTGGTACTCGGCGCCTATCTCTATTTCTTCGCGCGCCTGATCTACCTGCCGCTTTTCGGATTCGGCATTCCGAAGGTGCGCAGCATCGTCTGGGGCGTGTCGATCGTCGGGATTCTCTTCGTGCTCTGGGGCCTGTTCATCAAGATCCTGCCCTATAGCAGCTGAGCGTTGAGGCAGCCCGGAACAAAAGAGGCCGCCGCAGTAATCTGCGGCGGCCTCTTTGATTCAGTCCGGAGCGATCAGGCCTCGCCTTCGTCCAGATCGTCGGCCGTGGGCTTGGCGGTCTCAAGAATCTTGTCGGCGAGCAGACCCGAATTCTGTCGGATCGCAGCTTCGATCTTGTTGGCGATATCGGGATTATCGCGCAGGAAACCCTTCGAGTTCTCACGACCCTGGCCGAGCCGCTGGCTCGCATAGGAGAACCAGGCGCCGGATTTCTCGACGATACCGGCCTTCACACCGAGGTCGATGAGCTCGCCGACCTTCGACACGCCCTCGCCGAACATGATGTCGAACTCCACCTGCTTGAACGGCGGAGCGACCTTGTTCTTCACCACCTTGACGCGGACCTGATTGCCGATGGCCTCGTCGCGGTCCTTCAGGGTGGAGATACGGCGGATGTCGAGACGGACCGACGCGTAGAACTTCAAGGCGTTGCCGCCCGTCGTCGTCTCCGGGCTGCCATACATGACGCCGATCTTCATCCGGATCTGGTTGATGAAGATGACCATGCATTTTGAGCGCGAGATCGAACCGGTGAGCTTGCGCAGGGCCTGGCTCATGAGGCGCGCCTGGAGGCCGGGCTGACTGTCACCCATCTCGCCTTCGATCTCGGCGCGCGGCGTGAGCGCCGCAACCGAATCGACCACCAGCACGTCGATGGCGCCCGAACGCACTAGCGTGTCGGTGATCTCGAGGGCCTGCTCGCCGGTATCGGGCTGCGAGATCAGCAGATCGTCGAGCTGCACGCCGAGCTTGCGCGCATAGATCGGGTCGAGAGCGTGCTCCGCATCGACGAAGGCGCAGACGCCGCCCTTTTTCTGGGCCTCTGCGATGGTGTGCAGGGCGAGCGTGGTCTTGCCCGACGATTCCGGACCGTAGATCTCGATCACGCGGCCGCGCGGTAGGCCGCCGACTCCGAGCGCGATGTCGAGGCCCAGCGAGCCGGTGGAGACGGTCTCTACCTCTGCCACCTTGTCGTTCTTGCCGAGCCGCATGATCGAGCCCTTGCCGAAGGCACGCTCGATCTGGGACAGCGCGGCATCGATCGCCTTCGCCTTGTCCTTGTCCACCATCGGGGAATCCACAATTTTCAGCGCGGGCTGGGCCATTCGTCGGCATCCTTATGCATGGGGAGAGCTCAAGGCTCAATGCGCCTCGGATGTGACTTATGTACTTGTTTTGTTCTCATTGCGCAAGGGGCTATCGATTGGTTAGCGTGCCCGTAAGCCGCTCGTATCTCGATGTGAGCAGCTTCGAAGCGTGCTTAGTAAATCTATCTCACGCCAAAATCGATAAATCGGCGTATAGATTCATCAATGCGTTTCTATCTGAAATATACTTTCTATAGTTATAATTCTATTAGAGATTATTATGAACGGCACCATAAAACAATTATCTAAATTCGAATTGCATCAACAAATAAGGAAAATCAATAGAATTGACCCTAGGCGGGGTGATTACCAATATATCAAGAGCGCCTACGAACAAATAGTTCAAGGTTTTTTGATCAACGTTGTGATGAGCTCGGGCGGAGAGCTTTTCTTCCGCGCCCGTAAGAACCCACGATCGAAGATTTTGCATGTCGATGAGATGGGCGCGCCGCCAATTTCAACAGTCACCGGATTTCAGAGATGCAATCCACCACATATTCCGATGTTTTATTGTGCATCAAAAAGAATAACAGCGATAATTGAATGCCGTCCAAATCTTGGCGATCAATTCTATCTTGGTCAATGGATCGGCAAAGGTCCAGTTCCAATAAATCGTGTATTTGATCCGTGGGTAATAAAAGGGGATGAGGAAATTTCGTCTACAGCATCCGAAATTCTTACCCCGCATTTAGATACAATTTTCACGCGACGTATTCATGAAACATTTTCCGACGACTATAAATTTACGGCAGCTATTGCCCAGCTACTGACGGCAAATTATGATGTAGCTGTAGATTTAGATATACGCGAAGATAAAACAGTAGGCTTGCGATATCCTTCAGTAATGACCTTTGAAGATAGCTATAATACAACGATGCACGTAAAATTTTCGAAAGATCGCCTGGAATTACTACACTTGATGGAATTAAAGGTAGTCGATTTTGCTAATGAAGTTCCGATTTTGACAGTTTCTGACACGGCACTCGAATTTGACAAGGGCATCGTGCATTGGACTGGAGATAAAAATTTGATCCCAGCTTTTAAAAGCTCTAGAAATGAAGTTTTGTTTCGATCCAATGAGAGGAGATGGCTTCTCGAAACAAGCAACAGTCCGGTTTCAGTGGACGAATTCCAGCAGCTTTTGAAAGAATAAAAAATTATCGAGCGATCGTCTGCTTCACCGTCTCCACCAGCTGCTTGAGGCTGAAGGGCTTGGGCAGGAAGTTGAAATCCTCCCCGTCCGGCAGGTTTTTTCGGAACGCATCCTCGGCATAGCCCGAGACGAAGATCACCTTCAGGTCGGGCCGGTGCTTGCGCAGTTCTCGCAAGAGCGTCGGTCCGTCCATCTCCGGCATCACCACATCGGACACGACGAGGTCGATGGGCTGGTCGGCGTCGCTGATGAGCGCCAGCGCGTCGAGGCCGGACGCCGCCTCGAGCACGGTATAGCCGCGTGCCGAAAGCGCACGGCTGTTGACCGCGCGGACCGGGTCCTCGTCCTCCACGAGAAGGATCACGCCCTGGCCGGTATGGTCCGGCGACGGCTTGCGCGGGGCCGACCTGTCGGAGCCCGCCGGCCTTTCGAGTTCCGGAGTACCCTTGAGTCGATTGACCGCGATCTCAGCACTGCTCTGGCCAGCGGCGGGCGGCGGGATCGTGTCGGATATGGGCTCGGCGGCCGGCTCGTGGCGCGGCAGATAGATGCGGAAGGCGGTGCCCTTGCCCACGGTCGATTGCACGTCGATGGTGCCGCCGCTCTGCTTGATGATACCGAAGACTGTGGAAAGGCCGAGACCGGTGCCCTTGCCGATATCCTTGGTGGTGAAGAACGGCTCGAAGATCTTCTCCATCACATCGGACGGGATGCCCTCGCCGGTATCGAGCACCTCGATCAGCACGTGGTCGCCGGCCGGCGCGCCGGATTGCGGTTCGCCGTTCTCCAGGCCCTGGAGGATGTTGGCGGTGCGGATCAGAAGACGGCCGCCATTCGGCATCGCGTCGCGGGCATTGACCGCGAGGTTCACGATGACCTGCTCGAACTGATTCACGTCGGCCTTGATCGGCCAGATGTCGCGTCCGTGCTTGAGGTCGAGGTCGACCCGCTCGCCGAGCAGACGTTTCAGCAGAAGTGTCAGGTCGGACAGCGCCTCGCCGACATTCATCACCTCCGGGCGCAAGGTCTGACGCCGCGAGAAGGCCAGTAGCTGACGCACCAGGCTCGCGGCCCGGTTGGCGTTCTGCTTGATCTGCATGATGTCTTGGAAGGCCGGATCGGTCGGCCTGTGGCTCGCGAGCAGCAGGTCGGAATAGCCGATGATGGCCTGGAGGACGTTGTTGAAGTCGTGCGCGATACCGCCGGCGAGCTGGCCGACCGTATCCATCTTCTGGGTCTGGGCGATCTGCTGCTCGAGCTGACGCTGGGCCGTCGTGTCCAGGGCATAAAGGATCACGCGCTCTCGGTCGGCCTGAGACGCGGCATCGGCCGGTTCCGTCGCCGTCGAGGTGTCGCCGCCGGCCGGGCTGAGCCAGACCCGGGCCGAACGGTTGCCCGGCCCTGCCAGCGCCACTTCGATCGGCTGGACCTCCACCGTGCCGTCGGCGGCCTTCAGCAGGGCGGCTTCGAGGGCCGCGCGGTCGCGGTCGACAAGGGCCTCCCACATGGTCGGTTCGGTGCCGAGCTCGCCCCTGCCATCCGGCACGGCCTGGCGCGGCGTGCCGCCGAACAGCCGGGCGAAAGAGGCATTGGCGCGCGCGATGCGTCCGGTACGGTCGAGGGTCGCGATCGCGATGGGGCTGTTGTTGAGGAAGCGGGCGAGCCGCACCTCTGCCGCGCGCTGCGGCTCGTCGCTCTCGGCACCGGCCGAGCGGTTGAGTACGAAAGTGCGCGAGGGACCGGGCTTGCCATCCTGGCCGAAGGCGACGCGGTGGTAGAGCCGGGCTGGAAGCGGCTGGCCGTTTCGGCGGCGCAAATCGAGATCGAACCGATCGGTTCGAACCTCGCCGGGCAGACCCTCGGTGGCGGTGAGCACGTCGGCGCTCGGTGCGATCTCGGGGAGACGCAGCCCGCCCGATCCCACGGTGGCGAGGTCGTATCCGAGCCAGGAGGCAAGCGTCGCATTCATGTAGACGATGGAACCGGCCGGATCGATGGAGAGAAAGCCGGCCGGTGCGTGGTCGAGATAGTCGATCGCGTGCTGGAGTTCCTGGAAGACGTTTTCCTGGCGCTCGCGCTCGTGGGTGATGTCGGTGACCGTCCACAGGGTCGCAGGCAGTCTGGGCCGCTCGACCGCCCTCACGGCGATGCGGAACCAGGCGAAGGCTCGGTCGGTCTCGCCTTGCGGCGGGGGCGCCATGCGGATCTCTTCCACATGACCGCGTCCGTCATTGGCCGCCTGAGCGAGCCGATAGACCGCTTCCGACACCTCCGGCGAGCCGACGAAGACCCGCTCGACGGGACGCAGGTTGGAGAAGGTTTCTCCTCCTGAGATCCGCAGATAGGCTTCGTTGGCGTAGATGAGCCGGCCTCCATCCTCGACGACGATGGCGCCCTCGGGAGAGGCATCGACGATGGCTTTGGTGATGTCGTCGCGCCCGGTCTGGCCCGAGAGCTGGATCGCACCGATCGCCAGCGCAAAGAGGCAGAACACGCCGGCCATGGCGAGAAGGGCCAGGAGGCCGAGGATCAGCGGCTGGGCCTGCTCATTGGCGACGAAGGACAGGCCGACAGCCGCGCCCACCAGCAGACCGGCGAGGACGAGGAGCAATCCGACCCGCCCAGGCCTCTCCGACCGGTCGATGGCGCTCGACACCGGCTTCGTTGGTCCGCTCACCTCAGCCATCTCGGCGCCATTCTACCCTTGAGCGATCCCGGTTAGCGCCCAGGCCGCATCGGCAGCAAGGGGTATCCGTCGGACGTTACGGACAAATCTCGTCAAAAAAGGTGCATAAAGGGTGGCGTTCTCACGCCGCCCTGCGCTTCAGCCTCAGGACGAAGCCGATTACCTCGGCCACCGCGCGATAATGCTCGGCCGGAATCTCCGCATCGATCTCCACCGTCGCGTGGAGCGCACGCGCCAGCGGCGGGTTTTCCAGGATCGGAACGTCGTGGTCCTTGGCCACTGCGCGGATGCGCAGAGCCAGCGAATCGACGCCCTTCGCGACGCAGATCGGTGCCGCCATCCCGGCTTCGTAGCGGAGGGCCACTGCGTAGTGGGTCGGGTTGGTCACGATCACCGTGGCGGTGGGGACGGCGGCCATCATGCGCTTGCGGACGCGTGAGGCGCGGATCTGCTTCATCCGGCCCTTCACTTCCGGGTTGCCCTCGCTCTCCTTGTGCTCCTGCTTCATCTCCTCCTTGGTCATGCGCAGCTTCGAGCGCCAGCGAAAGCGCTGGTAGAGCGCATCACCCATCGCGATGACCACGAAGACGGCGAGCATGCCGCCCATGAGCTTGAGCGCGATACCGAGGATGGCGGGCAACGCCGCTGCGGGGTCGAGCCGGGCGAAGACCTCTAGACGGTCGCGCTCGTTCCACAAGATGGTGCCGGCGACGATGCCCACCAGCGACAGTTTGGCGAGCCCTTTGAGGAACTGAACCAGAGCCTCGATCCCGAAGATGCGCTTGAAGCCGGACATCGGCGAGATGCGCTCGAATTTCGGCATCAGGGTCTCGGTGGTGAAGACCAGCGGATGCTGGACCAGGCCGCCGGCGAGGCCCGCGACGAGGACGAGTCCCACCGGGATGGCGAGCGCCTGAGCGCAGATCAGGAGCGTACGGACCCCCATCTCGGTATAGGCGGTCGGGTCGGACGGGACCTGATGCGCGTTCATGAGAAAGCCGCGCAGACTGACGAGTAGGTCGTTGGCGATCGGTCCCGAGGCCAGCAACAGCGCCAGGGTGAAGGCCGAGAGGATGAAGAACGTGTTGACTTCGGTGCTGTTGGCGACGTTGCCCTGCTCGATCGCCTTCTCGATGCGCCGCTGAGTCGGCTCTTCTGTCTTGTCCTCCTGATCGCTGTCGTCGGACACGGCTCAGCGCTCCCCTGTCCGGATCATCGCCCGGTGAGCTCGCCGAGATAGCGGCCGAGATCGTCCAGGAAGACGCTCATCATGATGCCGAGGCTGCCGAGCAGGATCAGCATGCCGATGAGCACCGAGGCCGGAACCGCCACGAAGAAAACCTGCATCTGCGGCATCAGACGCGAGAGCACGCCGAGGCCGACATTGAACAGGATGCCGAAGGCAATGAACGGCGCCGAGATCTGAACCGCCAGCAGGAAGCCGCGCGCCATCGCCCTGAGAGCGAGCTGGGCCGCCTCGCCCATGGCCAGCACGCCGTCCGGCGGCAGCAGCATGTAGCTGCGGGCGATGGCGTCGAGCGCCACATGATGCAGGTCGGTGGCCAGGATGAGGGTGATGCCGAGCAGCATCAGGAAGTTGCCGAGCGCCGCCTGCTGGCCACCCTGCGTCGGGTCCACGGTCATCGCGTAGGAGAGGCCGAGCTGCTGCGAGACGATCACGCCGGTGGTCTGGAGCGCGGCGAGCACCATCCGCACGGTGAGCCCGAGAACCAGCCCGATCATCAACTCGCCGATGAGGAGCGCGATCAGGCCGGGACCCGCGATCGCGGCCCCCTGCATCGGCAGGAGCGGCCGCACCATGGGAAATAGGATCAGCGAGACGAGAAGCGCGAAGGCGAGTCGTATGCGTGGCGAAACCGACTGCTCGCCGAGGCCCGGCAACAGCATCATCAGCGTGCCGATCCGGGCGAAGGTCAGCAGGTAGGCCGCAGCGATGCCAGGCAGGAGCAGGTTCATGATTCTGCATAGCAGCGCTCGCGCCGGCGCGTCAGCCACCCGAGACGATGCGGGCCGCGATGCGGGTCATGTATCCGGCGAGCGCGTCGCCCATGAACGGCAGCATGAGGAGCAAGGCCGCGAAGACGGCGACGATCTTGGGCACGTAGATCAGCGTCTGTTCCTGAATCTGTGTCAGCGCCTGCAGCAGCGAGACCGCGAGGCCGACCACGAGGGCAACGATCATCAAGGGCCCCGCGACCTTGAGGAAGACGAAAATCCCGTCGCGGGAGACGTCGAGGATGGCAAGGCCGGTCATGGGAGTGAGCTCACGGATTGTGTCGGGGGCAGCATCGGCGTCGACCGATCGTTCTCATCAGATCCCCTCATCCTGAGGTGCCGGAGCGGAGCGAAGGCCTCGAAGAAGGGTTCCATTTCGCGCATCGGCCCCTGGAAGGCTCCTTCGAGGCCCGCTGCCGCGGGCACCTCAGGATGAGGGGGATTAGGAGGGGAATGAGGGGCCCGCGCTAGATCTGCATCCTCATGATCTCCTCATAGGCCGAGATCACGCGGTCGCGGACGGCGACCAGAGTCTGGAGCGCCGTCTCGCTCTCGGCGACGGCCGTCACCACGTCGACCACGTTGGCTTTGCCGCCCGCCACCGACATGGCCTGGGCGTCGGCCTTCACGCCGGTCTCGCCGATCTTATCGATGGCCGAGGAGAGGAGCGAGGTGAAGCCGCCATCCGCACCCGATGTCGGGGCGATCTTGGGCGCTCCCCCCTTCATCCCGCCGATGTTCTGGACGGCGGCATAGGCTCCAGCGGCGAAGGCGTTGGTCGGCATGGCGGCGGGCTTTCGGGACGAGAGGAGCGTCAGGCCTTGAGGATGGCGAGGGTGGCGTTGATCATCTTGCGGGTCGCAGTGACCATGTTCAGGTTGGCCTCGTAGGAGCGCTGGGCCTCGCGCATGTCCATGTTCTCGATCAGCCCGTTGACGTTGGGCATCCGCACCTCGCCGCGCGCATCGGCGCTCGGGTTGCCGGGATCGTACTTGGTGCGAAACGGCGACGTGTCCCGACGGACCCGGCCGACATCGACCATGGATGCGCCGGTCTCGCGGTCCACGTGCTGGCTGAAGGTCGGGATCTTGCGCCGGTAAGGTTCGGCACCCACGCCGCTCGGCGCCGAATCGGCGTTGGCGATATTCTCGGCGATGACGCGCATGCGGCTCGACTGCGCCTTGAGCCCCGAAGCGGCGATGGTCAGGGATTTCAGGAAGTCCACGGTGCGTGCTCCGCAAGCTCAGGATTCGGGATGATCGGCGCTTGTCCGATCAGCGCTTGCCGATGGCGATCTTCAGAGTTTCGAGGCTCTTCTGGTACATCGTGGCGGCGAGCTGGTAGTCGGCCTGATTATCGCCGGCCTTCATCATCTCTTCCTCGAGATTGACGCCGTTGCCGCTCGGCCTGATCTCGAACCCCTTGAAACGGCGCGGGTCGGCGCCGGGACCTTCGGGCCCCGTCGACAGGGCAATATGCGCCGGGCTGGTCACGGCGAGCCCGGAATTCCCGTCCATGGCTCCCGAGGGCTGCGCGAGTTCACCGGTCCGGCTGTTGAAATTCGGGCTGGCGAGGTCGCGCGGTTTGAAGCCCGGCATGTCGGCATTGGCGACATTCTCCGAGAGCAGCTTCTGTCGGGTCTGGTGCCACTGCATCCGCGTGCGGAGCATGGATAGAATGGGAAGATCGGTGACGGACACGGTGCTCGAAGCCCCTTGGCGCCGCCGGATGACCCCGGAGCGATGGGCAAAATCTGCCGCCTCCATGGTTAACGTCCGGTTAAGAGCCTGTGCACCTGCGGCTAATGCCCGGCACCGCCTTTGCCTGTTAACGAAGTCTTAAGGTTATTGCCTGGGCCTAGGCCGGCCGTGGTATCAAGGAGGCCTGTGCTGCGTAGGGCCGTCGGCCCGGAACCCGAAAGAGCCCGATCTTGTCAGCGTTCTTCAATTCGGACGGGTCGTTTCCGCTCCAGTTCGTGACCATTTTTGCCGTCATCTTCGCGGTGCTGGCGGCGATCGTGCTGATCTACCGGCGGTTTTCCGGCAAAGGCATGGCATTGTCGAAGTCAGGCCCACGCGGACGCCAACCGCGCCTGGGCATCGTCGACATCTACGAACTCGATCGCCAGCGGCAGCTGATCCTACTGCGCCGCGACAATGTCGAGCATCTGCTCCTCGTCGGCGGGCCCAACGACGTCATCGTGGAGCGCAACATCAATCGAGGCGCCGGCGCCCGGCTTCCCCTCGACGAGACGGCCCGGGTCGAGCCGCTGGTCGAGGAAACCGCCTTTGAGCCCATGCGACCGGTCGAGCCGGCCGCAGCGGGCGCTCCCCCGATTTTCCAACCGCCCATCGTCCAGCCGACGCCTTCGCCATCCATGGTTTCGGAGCGGCCCGAGGCGAAGAGTCGGGAACCGCGGTCGGACGGCAGCTTGCCGACGACACCCGCCGACGATATCGCGCCGCGCCGCGAGGTTCCGGCTGAGACGGCACCGGTGGGTCGGCCAAGCCGCGCCGAGGTAATTGCCGCGAAGGCAGCACGACGCAATCCGCCGCCTCTCGCCAACCTGAAAGCCGAAGCGCCGGAACGGCAACGAGGGCCTGCCGAACGGGTCAGCAACATTGTCGAGCCGACTTTCGACGCCCCCGAGCCGCCGGTACCGGAGAAGCCCCGTGCTCCCGCGGTCACGGAGCAAGCGGCCCCGGCGAAGCCAGCGCCACCTCAGCCAACGAAGGAGCCGGCGCCAGCCGTGGAGCAGGCTCCCGCCATCCCGCCGCCGCTGGCCCGGCCGACCAGTTCCCGCCCCGTGGACGCGGCCATCCTGTCCGACATGGCAAGGCAACTCGAAGAAGCTCTACGCCGTCCCTCCGGCGCGGTGTCTCCATCCTCGACGGGCGCCCCTCCGCAATCCCAGGTGACGTCGCCCGCGCCGCAGGCGGAGCGCAAAGCCCCGGCACCTGAACCGGATCGCGAGCCTGTTCCCGTGAGCGGTACGCCGCAGGAGCGCCCGGTCGATCCGATGGCCGCCGCCATGGCC
This sequence comes from Methylobacterium marchantiae, assembly GCF_042679825.1. Lineage (NCBI taxonomy): Bacteria > Pseudomonadati > Pseudomonadota > Alphaproteobacteria > Hyphomicrobiales > Methylobacteriaceae > Methylobacterium > Methylobacterium marchantiae. The sequence goes on from NZ_JBHTND010000003.1 coordinate 228,694, forward strand.
GCGACACAGGACGTTGCGCCGGAGAACGCTGCGCCCGCCAGGACACGGATGGAGGAGCCCGCTCCGGTCGAGCCCGAGCCTTTCCTGCCGGCTCCCCCTCCGCCGCCGCAGCCTATCCCGCCTCAGCCTGCACCTGCCCCGGAGATCCCTGCCCCGCGCCGGGCCGCCGCTCCGAGCCAGAACCCCTTCTCGGTGGAAGAGATCGAGGCCGAATTCGCCCGCCTACTCGGACGTCCGCTCGACAAGAAGGGCTGATTTCCGCGGATCGAGCCCCGCCCCGAATGTCTCATTCGGGGCGGGGCTCTGGATTTTCGCCCTGCATCGATTGTCTGCCGAGAAGCGACCGTCCGCCGATCTATTCCGCGGCCGCCCTCGACGAGAACGTCTTCCCGTCATTGGCTAGCTTGGCCGGGAGGGAGAACTCCCCTTCGCTGGGCTCATCCTTCTTGCCGATGAAGCGGCTGAAGAGCCGGACGAAGAGGCGCGAGAGGTCGTCCACCAGGACGAAGATGGCGGGCACGAAGATCAGCGACAGGCCGGTCGAGACGATCAGACCGCCGATCACGGCGACGGCCATGGGTGCACGGAATTCGCCGCCGATGCCGAGTGCCATGGCCGAGGGCACCATACCTGCCGCCATGGCGATGGTGGTCATGACGATGGGTCGGGCACGCTTGCGCCCCGCATCGATGATGGCGGTGGCGCGGTCCACGCCCCGCGCCATCTCCTCGATGGCGAAATCCACCAGCATGATCGCGTTCTTCGTCACGACGCCCATCAGCATGAGGATGCCAATGACCACCGGCATCGAGATCGGCATGTGGAAGATCAGGAGCCCGAGGATCGCACCGCCGATGGAGAGCGGCAGCGAGAACAGGATGGTCAGCGGCTGAAGGAAGTTTCCGAACAGGAGCACCAGCACTCCGAAGACCATCATCAGGCCGGCGCCCATGGCGAGGGCGAACCCTTCGAACACCTCGCCCATGATCTCGGCGTCGCCGGTCTGGCTGATGGCGACGCCGGGCGGCAGGTTCTTCGCGGTCGGCAGCGCCATCACAGATTCGATCAGGGTGCCCAGTGCGTCCGAGCCCTCCATGTCGGCCTCCAGGGCCACGCGGATCGAGCGGTCGTAGCGGTCGATGGCGGTGGGGCCGCGGCCGAGGCTGAGGTCGGCCACCGTGGAGAGAGGGACCGACGCGCCCCCCTTCACCGGCACTTTCAGGGTCTCGAGCTGGGATAGGTCTCCGCGCAATCCGAGAGGCAATTGTACCCGGATCGGCACCTGCCGGTCCACGGCGTTGAACTTGGCGAGGTTGGCGCCGATGTCGCCGATCGTCCCGACGCGTACCGTCTCGGCAATCAGATCCGTGGAAACCCCGAGATCCGCCGCGACACCCGCCTTGGGGCGTATGCGGATCTCGGTGCGGTCGAGGGGGGCGGTGGAAAGGACATTGACGAGGTGGGGCACTGCGGCCGCCTCGCGCTGCAATTGCGCGGCGGTCTCCGACACGAGACGCAGGTCGGGGCCGGAGACGATCAACGCGAGATCGCGCTGGCCGCTGTTGCGAAGCGACCAGAACCGGATGTCCGGCTCCTCCCTGAGAATCTTGCCGATGACCACGTCGAGCTGCTTCTGGGTGCGATGGCGCGTGTTCTTCGGCGTCAGGTTGATAGTGAAGCTCGCAAGTCTTACCTCTTTCTTCGACGGCAATTGGCGACCGCCATCCACGAACACGCTGCGGACTTCAGGGAGGGCCCTGATCTTGTCCACGAGGGCGTCCGTGACGCGGGTGGTGTCGGCGAGCCGGGCACCGGGCGGCAACTCGACCACGAAGATCGTCCGCGCCGCATCCTCGGCGGGCAGGAAGCCGGCCGGCAGAAGGCCAGTGGACATGATCGATGCTGCGAAGCAGACGAGACCGAGGACGAGGGTGATGAACTTGTGCCTCACCGACCAGGCAACGACGCGCGTGTAGGTGCGCATCACCGGTCCTTCGCGCTCATGGTCCGGCCCGTGATCGCGCAGGAAATAGGCGGCGAGCAAAGGCGTGATCAGCCGCGCCACCAGCAGCGACATGAAGACCGCCGCCGCGATGGTCAGGCCGAACTGCTTGAAATACTGGCCGGCGATACCGCTCATGAACGAGACCGGCGCGAAGATGGCGATGATCGTCGCCGTGATCGCGATGACCGCGAGACCGATCTCGTCGGCCGCTTCCAAGGACGCGCGATAGGCGGATTTACCCATCCGCATGTGCCGCACGATGTTCTCGATCTCGACGATGGCGTCGTCCACCAGAATGCCGGTGACGAGGGTGATGGCGAGCAGGCTGACGGCGTTGAGCGAGAAGCCCAGGGTGCTCATCACCCAGAAGGTCGGCAGCACGGACAGGGGGAGCGCGATGGAGGCGATCAGCGTCGCCCGCCAGTCGCGCAGGAAGATGAAGACCACGAAGACGGCCAGCGCCGCACCCTCGATCAGGCTCAGCATCGCCGAGTGATAATTGCCGACCGTGTTGGTGACGGAGGTGTCGATCAGGTCGAAGCGGACGCCAGGGTTCTTCACTCCGAGATCAGCGATCTTGCGCGCGACCGCGGCGGCGACGTCGGCATCGCTGGCTCCCGTCGAGCGCGAGATCGCGAATGCGACGACCGGCTCGCCATTGAACCGCGCGAAGGTACGAGGCTCCTCAGAGCCGTCGACCAGCGTCGCCAACTCGTCGAGACGGACCTTCCGGTTGCCAGGGACTACGATGGAGGTCTGGGACAGAGTTTCGAGGCTGGCGGCACCCGCCAGCGTCCGGATCGACTGTTCCTGACCGCCGAGTTCGCCGCGCCCACCGGCCATGTCGGCCGAGGTAAGACGGAGTTGCCGGTTCACATCGGCGGCAGTGATGCCGAGCGCCAGCAGGCGGTCGGGTTTCAGCGTGACCCGGATTTCGCGGGCGACGCCGCCCAGCCGCTCGACCCCGCCGACGCCCTTCACTCCCTGGATCTGACGGGCGATGACGTCGTCGATGAGCCAGGACAGGTCTTCCGGCGTCATCGCCGGCGCCGAGGCGCCGTAGACCATGATCGGCAGGCCGGCGATCTCGACGCGGCTGATGATCGGCTCGTCGATGGTCCGGGGAAGAGTCACCCGCACCTTGGCGATGGCATCCTTCACGTCGTTGACGGCACGATCGACGTTCACTTCGAGACGGAACTCGATGGTGGTGGCCGAGACACCTTCGGAAATCGTCGAGATGATGTGCTTGACGCCCTTCACCCCGGCGACGGCATCCTCCACCACCTTCGTCACCTGGGTCTGCAACTCGGAGGGAGCCGCGCCGGCCTGGGTGACCTGGATCGCCACGATCGGGATGTCGATGTTCGGGAATTGCGTGATCGGCAACGAGCGGAAGCTGACGAGCCCAAGGATCATCAGGACCAGAAAAAGGACGATCGAGGTGATCGGCCTGCGGATCGCCCAGGCGGAGACGTTGAGGCGCATGGGCTGTCCGGTCCGATCTCAGCGGGGAGTCACGGTGGCCGCAGCCTCGGCCTTCGACTGGACGGCCCGCACCCGGTCGCCGTGGCGCAGGAAGCTGCTGGCCCGCGCGACGACCGCCTCGCCCGATCTCAGGCCGTCGCGGATCTCCATGAAGCCATCCGCGGCCAGGCCGGAGACGACCTTGCGGGCCTCGACCTTGCCGTCCTCCACCACGTAGACGAGGGCCGACCCGTCGATCCCGTAGAGCACGGCAGACAGAGGAACGGCCACCGAGTTCCGCCGCGCCACCTCGACCTTCCCGCGGGCGAAGGCGCCGATGCGCAGGGAAGGGTCGCGGTCGAGGCTGATCCGGATCTTGCCGAGCCTCGTCAGCCGGTCGATCTCGGGATCGATCCGCCGGACCTTCCCCATCACGATTCGTCCCTGTTCGGCTTCAAGCCTCACGGCGTTGCCGCGCTTGATCCGGGGCATCCAGGTTTCCGGCACCTCGCCTTCGAGCTCGATCTCGCCGCGTGCGATCAGTCGGAACAACGGCTCACCGACGGAGGTCGCCGTCGCACCGACCCTCGCGGTGCGGCGGCTGACGATGCCGCTCTCCGGCGCCTTGATGTCGGTGCGGGCGCGGCGGAGCGCGATCTCCGTGCTCTGCGCGCGTGCCGCGGCAAGATCGGCCTCGGCGAGTTGCAGGCCGCCCTTCGCGGAAGCAAGCCGACCCTCGCTTCCCTGGGCTGCGGAGATACGCTGCTCCAGCACCGCCGCCGTGGCGTTTCCTGTCCTGAGCAGGGAGCGCGAACGCTCGAGCGAGAGATTGGCCTCGACTTGAGCCGCCTCGGACTGGACGATCTGACTGCGGGCCTGGACGATCGCCGCCTCCGCCTTGGCGATGGCAGCCATGTTGGCGGCCTCCTGGGTGGCGATCATTTCCAGGGAGAGCCGCGCCAGAACGTCCCCCTTCTCGACCTCCGCGCCCTCCTCAACGAAGAGTTCGGTGATGCGGTAGCCCTCGATCTCGGGAGCCACCAGGATCTCGTCGCGCGGAACCAGCGTACCGGTGACGACGGCCTGCTCGACGATCTCGCGATCGGCGGCCGGAACGATGGTCACCGCAGGCGCGGGCGCCGTTGCATCGATCGCCGGCGGCGTCTCCACCGCGTAGAGCGGACCGGAGGTCGCGAGCAGCGGCACGATCGTGAGAAGCCGGAACAGGCGCATGGACACGTGGCTCACCGTTCGGCGGATAGTTCGGACAGATTCGCGAGCAGCGAGGCCGCCTCGCGCGCTCCTGCACCGCGGCACCGGCGTTTTCATGACGCTCGGGCGATTAAGGTTTTCCTCTACATGACACTCGCATGAAAATTCTGTCGTCCAGCATCGCTGCGTCAGCCGTAATCTCGACTCCGCTCCGCGAGAGTCTGTTCCAGGAACGTCGCCGCGGACAGTGCCCGAGCGTCATGGCCGAACCCGGCGATGACCTGGACCCCGAGCGGAGCATCCTCCCCCGGTACCGGCACGGTGACGCACGGAACGCCCATCATCGTCCAGAGGCGGTTGAACCGCGAATCACCGGTCGAGGCGTAGCCTTGGGGAGCGAAGCCGGGGGCCGAGAGAGTGAGGATGACGTCGATATCGGCGTTCCGCAGGATATCCCTGAGGCTGCGCCGCGCGTGATGCGCGATGCGCCGCGCCGCGTCGTAGGCGGCGGCATCGATCGATTGGGCCATGTCGAGATGGGCACGCAGGAACGGCGGCAATGTCTCGTGATGCGTCGTATATTCCCAGGCAAGGGCCTGCGCGGATTCGAAATCTTGAATCGTGGCGTGCTGGTCGAACGCCTCCTTGAACAGGTCGGGGAGCGAGAAGGCGCGGATGCTCGCACCTGCCGCCTCGGCCGCGACCCGTGCATGGTCAAGCGCGCCCAATGCCTCTGGTTCGGCCGCGTCGCAGAATTCCGGGAGCAGGAGGCCGATCCGCGGCGCGCCGACCGGACGTTCGATCTCCGGCCGGCCGGCGATGAGGGCGAGGGCATGAGCGGCATCGGCCGCGGTCGCCGCGAAAAGGCCGAGGGTGTCGAGGGTCCACGAGAAGCACTTGACCCCGACCGTCGGCAGCAGCCGGAACGACGGCTTCACGCCGACCACCCCGCAATAGGCCGCCGGGCGGATGACCGAACCGCCGGTCTGGGTGCCCAGGGCCAATGGCAGCATTCCCGCGGCGACGGCCGCAGCCGAGCCCGACGACGAGCCGCCCGGTGTCCGCCCAGGCGCCCGCGGATTGCACGTCTCGGTCGGATCGATGAAGGCGAAAGCGGTCGTTGTGGTCTTGGCGATGGGCACTGCGCCGAGCGCCTTCAGCCGAGCCACGATCGGCGCATCGGCGCGGGGTTGCCAACCGGTGTAGATCGACGATCCCATCTGCGTCGGCAGGTGGGCGGTGTCGATGATGTCCTTGATGCCCACCGCGATACCGGCCAGCGGCCCCATTTCGGGCACTACGGGATCGGGATCGCTCGTGACCAGTGCGCGAACCGACGGCTCGTGCTCCGCGATCGCCGCTCTGGTCAGCGCGACGGCCTGCGATGGGGTGAGCGAGCCCGCCTCGATACGGGCGCGGAGCGACAGGAGCGAGAGCATCGGCATCGGCGGGTTCGCGGGGTGACGATTGGTCGGAAGCTGGCCAGCATACGAGCCGTAGGGGGGAAGCGTCGGGGGGCTCCCCGTATGGTCGGAGGTGATGCCAGGAACGTGGAGAGAGGTCCAGCGGACCGGCCATCGTTCCTCGCCCCGGCATTGTCCTACGCCGACGGAAGGTTGGCGCTGTCTGTTCGACCTGCTTGGTTTCGACCGAACTTCGGTCCCGGCGGAAGGCCGGTCCGGTGAACTTGCAACGCGCAACTGCCTCGGCCTTAAGGCCTCGGCAACTCCTCGCGCCTAGCTCCATGCCGACCCGGAAGATCGGTCCTGGCAGGAGATGCACGTCGTGCGCGATCCCTTCGTTCCCGATGCGCTGGCCGAGCGATTGCGGGCCAAACGGCGCAATACGAGGCCCGTTGCGTCTCTCGCCTGCGAGCCGGCGAGACCTGTCTTCGCCGAACTCCTCGACGGACGTGGGCACGGCACCGGGCAATTCGTTCGTCTGTCGCAAGGTATGGTCGAACGCATCGCCAAGGTAATGCGCGAGGAAATGTCCCACGAAGATACATGATCCATAGGGAGTGCCCTGTCGCGGCGGGTGTTCCAGTTCTCGGTGAACGGCCTTAGACAGCCGGCGATGGATCTCAGACCCTACCAGCGTGCCAGCCTCGATGCCCTCTACGCTTCATGGCGAAACGATGCCGGCAACGGGCTGATCGTGCTGCCGACAGGGGCTGGCAAGGCCTTCGTCATCGCCGCTCTGGTTCGGGAAGTGATCGCCGCTCGTCCCGAGGCGCGGGTCGTCATCGTCACCCACACCCGCGAACTCATCGCCCAGAACCACCGCGAGCTCATGGCCTACTGGCCCGATGCGCCAGCCGGCATCTACTCTGCCGGACTCGACCGCCGCGATACGACGACCCAGATCCTGTTCTGCGGCATCCAGTCGGTCTGGAACCGCATCGAAGCGATCGGTGCCTTCGACGTCGTCGTGGTCGATGAAGCTCACCTGATTCCGCGCAACGGCGAGACCCGATATGGCCGTTTCCTCGCGGCCTTGCGGGCAGCGCGACCGCACCTGCGCGTCGTCGGACTCACCGCCACCCCGTACCGTCTCGACAGTGGCCGTCTGGACGAAGGCGAGGGGCGATTGTTCGAGCGCATCGTCTACGAGGCCAATGTCGGCGACCTCATCCACCAGGGCTACCTCGCCCCGCTGATCTGCAAGGCAACCGCCACGGCGCTCGATGTCTCCGGCGTCGGCAAGCGCGGGGGCGACTACGTCCCCAGTGCCTTGGAAGCGGCCGTGAATCAGGATTGGATCACCCGTGCCGCCGTCGAGGAGATGGCGGTCTTTGGACGCGAACGCCGGGCTTGGCTCGCCTTCTGCGCCGGTATCGCCCATGCCGAGGCGGTGCGCGACGCCGTCAGAGCGGAAGGCTACACCTGCGAGATGGTGACGGGCGAGACGGGCAAACGCGAGCGCGACCGAATCCTGCGTGACTTCTCCGAGGGGCGACTGCGCTGCCTCACTTCCGTCAGCGTGCTCTCTACCGGGTTCAACGTCCCGCGGGTGGACCTCATTGCGCTGTTGCGGCCGACCCAGAGCACCGGCCTCTATGTCCAGCAAGTGGGGCGTGCACTGCGCACGGCATCGGGCAAAGCGGATGCGCTTATCCTCGATTATGCCGGGCTGGTGCGGATGCACGGACCTGTGGACATCGTCACGGCGCGCAGCGCCGCCGCGATCAAGGGTCGGGAGGGCGAAGTTCGGGCCAAGCCATGTCCCGGCTGTGGCGCGCTCATCCCGCTCAATGCCAGCACTTGCGAAGGGTGTTGGGTCGAACCTGACGAGGCGGACCAAGAGGGACCGAGCCATGAAGCGGCGGCCGAGGACGAGCATCCGATCCTGTCGCGCGACGTCCCTGTCTGGCGCAGCGTCACGCGGTGGCGGCTCGGTCGACACGTGGGCTCCGGCAGTTTGGACGTGGATCTCCAGACTGAGGACGGTGGGAGCCACAGGGTACGGATCGCCCTGGAGCGGACTGGCTATCCACGTGAGAAGGCGGTCCAGTGGTGGCGCCAACTCGGTGGCGGCCGCGACGTTCCGATGACGGTGGCCGAGGCTCTGGCGCGGGCCGGCGACCTCACCGGCCCCTCCGCGATCCTGATACGGGCAAACGGCCGTCTTTCCGAAAGCGTCAGCTATCGCTTTCCGGACGGGCGTACCTTCGTCGATACGCGGCGTTTCGCAGAGGCCGACGCTTGAACGCGAAGCGAATCGACGACAGCATTCTGATCCATCCAATGACGCTGACGAACCTGACTGCACGTTCCAAGCAATGAAGGTCAGCGTCTCCACGCGGTCGAAATGCTTCCCTTTCGGGCGTCATGCTGCGCGAATGACGCCTTTCGGGTGCCGCCAAAGGGTGGAAGGCACGCTCGGCTTGCGCCATATAGGGGACATGACTGAGACATCGACCTACCCCTACACCCTCGAGATCCTGAGCCCACGTACCGAGGGCGCGACCTATCAGTGGGCTATCCGCAAGGGCGGCAAGCTGGTCCAGCGTTCAGATCGCAGCCTCACCAGCGAGGCGAAGGCGAAGGAAAATGGGCTCGCCCAGATCGAGAAGCTGCTGTCCGGCTTCGGTGAGCGCTAAGGCAGCCTTTTCGCGATCGCGTAGACCCGATCGGCCGCGGATCATGCCGCCGGGCTGCGGAGTTCGACTGTAAGGCCTGATCATCAGACGGAATTTTCTCATTCGATCATCCGCTTCGGAGACATCCGAAGTGGACGATGTCATGCGATGCATGGGCTGACGCGCCGGATTTCGACCTGAATGGCCGGGATCGAAGACTAGCGAGCATTTGCAAAAATCTTGGCATATCGTATCCCAGAGATCGCATGCTTGGTGCTGATCGCTGGAGGCCGTTTCATGAGAAAGCCGCTACAACCGGATCGCCCGATCTGGCCGCCGCTTCCGGATAAGCCGACCAACGTCTCAATGGAACAGGATGACATCACGCCGGGAAGCGATGGTCACGATTTAAGGACGACACACGATATTTCGTCAGCAGAAGTAGCGGAGCGTATCAATGATAGCCACGCTTCATGAAGTTTCGAGCCGCCACTCTTGAGGGTCTTGAGATACCGACAATCGCGCACGAGTTGCGCGGCTAAGCTTCAAACTTCCATTCGTCGCATCGGTTGATGTCCCATTGATCCATCGTGAGCCTTGGGATGAATTATGGCGAAGCTTGCGACTTCAGCTTTTGCGCTGTTGCTGACGGCATCGGTGCCGAACTTTGCTCAGTCGAGCGGACCAGCCGAGATCAAGCAGCCGGTCTCTCGTCTATGACGACACCGGGAATGTCGGAATGTTCCGGTGGTAAAGCCAGGCGGCATCGATAACAGCGGGCCCGGCTCCGTCGGCAGCGAAGCGTTTGGTGCGGTCGGCGCCGAGAGCCGTGCGAACAATTCTGGCCGCGTCGGCAATGCTTACAAGCCGGAAGTCGCAACCCCCACTACCGGAGGCGGCAATCGACGATAGCGACCCAACAGTCTCAACATCGGAGGGTCAGAACCGGCTCAGGAGCGTGCCAGAGATATGGAATCGGCCGCTCATACATAAGATTTCGGCTGCGATAGGCGCTGTCGCAAGCGCCCATATCTGGAGACGCGATTCGGCTCAGTGTCTGTCCGGCGACATATTGAGTGATGTGAGGGGTTTGTGATTCAAGGCTGCCTGTGTGGAGGCTGCCGATGTGGACGACTGAGAACCGGACCC